>CAZDRS010000512.1:0-1784 GCA_964507585.1 uncultured Dechloromonas sp. | reverse complement strand
TGCAGTTGTCGTCATGTTGCATACCTCCTGACACAAAGTTACCTCCATGCCGGTCGGGTAGGTCGTGGCAAATTCCACACTTTGTCTGAAATACATTGTCCTGTCACGAGGCTGCTGGCATTAACTGCATTTTGCACTACGCATACTTGACGGGTGTGTCGGTTCGTCGCTTAAACTCACAGTTTGCCTGCCGGGTAATGCAAATGTTTGAAACGGTGTAAAAACTGGAAGAGACATGATAACGAAGCGCAAGATTCTGGTTGCCGATGCATCGAAGGTGGTGCGCGCCTCGCTGGCCAAGCAACTGGTGGAACATTTCGATGTTCGCGAGGAGGCAAGCGGCGAGTCGGCCTGGCAGACCCTGGTGCTCGACAGTGCGATCGTCGGTGTCGTTTCCGGTACGAGCCTGAACAAACTGGATGGTGTGGGCTTGCTTGAGCGCGTGCGTGCCAGCAAGTTGGCGCGCCTCAATTCCCTGCCTTTCTTCCTGGTAGTTTCAAGTTCGTTTGGCGAAAGCGAACGCGCCTTGGCGCGCAGTTACGGGGTGACCGATTTCGTTTCCAAGGACTCCAGCAGTGCCTCTCTGGGTGGGGTGCTGGCTGTCTTGCATGCGCGCCACGATAACCCTGGCGACCCGGCTGAAACCGCGCTGGAAGCCCCGACTTTGGCGGTGGATGAATCCGGCAATGAGGCTGCTGAAGATGCCGGCGTCCAGACCGATGTCGGGATCACTGATATTCTGGGCCAATTGGGTGGGGTCGAGGGGCTGGAAGTGTCGGCCGTCGGTAATCAGGATGACGAAGACGATCTCGGTAACGAGAGCGCGGTCGGTGCGCCGGACAAGCTGGACGAGGCGCTGGCCAGGTCTTTGGCCGGTGCCGCAGAGGGTAAGGAGGTTGGTGTTCTTGCCTTCGGCCTCGACAAATATGACGATCTGGTGGCTCGGCACGGCGCCGAGCTGGTGGCGCGAACTGTCCAGAAATTTTCGTTCATGGTCGCCCGCAAGATTCGCCCGGAGGATGCGATTTGCCAATTGCCGGGCGGCAAGGTCGTCATCATTGCCCGGGAAACCACTTCGGCAACCTGCGCGGCGTTTGCCAGTCGGGTTTGCAAGGCCATGGCGGCAGCCCAGATTGCTGTGCGCGGGCAGCGCATCGATCTGACGGTCAGCGTCGGCATTGCGGTCGTTCCCGAAGAGGGCGTTCTGCTCTCCGGGCAGGAAGTGCTCAACCTGGCCTATCACCGGCTTGACGATGCCCAGCGGGCGGGAGGTAACCAGGTGTTGGCCAAGGCCAATTACCAAGGCTCAGGTCACGGCAGTTGCCAGGATTTTGTGCCGCAACTGAAAGCCTTGCTGGCCTCGGCCGATCCTGCCGTTTTGCGCCCTTGTATGGGAACCATCGGCCTGCAACTGATGCCGATCTTGCGCGAAATCGAGCGAACCATGCGCCTGGGTTTGCCTATCGATGACATGAACAAGCGCCTCTGGGATAGGGCGCGTACAGAGCGTATGGGTTGAGTTGGCTGTCGTACAGTAGAAAAAACAAACCCGGCCATGGCCGGGTTTGTCGTTTGTTGCGGAGCCCTGATCAGGACTTGACCGGAATCTTGCCGATCTTGACCTGCCATTCCTTCGGGCCGCTTTCATGCACGTTGCTGCCGGTCGAGTCGACGGCAACGGTGACCGGCATGTCCTTGACGTCGAATTCGTAGATGGCTTCCATGCCGAGGTCTTCGAAGCCGACGACCTTGGCCGACTTGATCGCCTTGGCGACGAGGTAGGC
>CAZDRS010000511.1:0-1787 GCA_964507585.1 uncultured Dechloromonas sp. | reverse complement strand
TCATGCCCGGCCGGCGGGCGCGGATGCTGTCGATCAGCTCCCAGAACTGGCGGCGCGACAAGGGATCGACGCCGGTGGTCGGCTCGTCGAGGATGAGCAGGTCGGGATCGTGGATCAGCGCACAGCACAAGCCGAGCTTCTGCTTCATGCCGCCCGACAGCTTGGCTGCCGGCCGGTCGCGGAAGGGCGCCAGGCCGGTGCTGGCGAGCAGTTCGCCGATGCGCCGCTCGCGCTCGACGCGATCCTGACCGAACAGGCGGCCGAAGAAATCGACGTTCTCGAACACCGACAACGTCGGGTAGAGATTCTTGCCCAGGCCCTGCGGCATGTAGGCGATGCGCGGCTGCACTGCCGCACGGAAGCGCCGTTCGCCGATGTCGCCTCCCAGCACCTCGATACGGCCAGCCTGAATCTGCCGCGCCCCGGAAACGAGCGCCAGCAACGAGGACTTGCCGACGCCGTCCGGCCCGATCAGGCCGACCATGCCGCCGGCCGGCAAAGCGAGGTCGATGCCGTCGAGCGCAGCGACAGCGCCATAGCGCAGGCTGACGCCGGCAAGACGGGCGACCGGCAGGCGCTCCATGACGGCGACCTCCCCTTACTTTCCGTTGGCCGGCAAGGCAGCCGGCCAGGCGGCATTCGGGTCGAGCTGGACGTAGGCGACACCGGGCATGCCCCCTTTGGCCAAGTCGCGATGCGCTGCCAGCCAGGCCGGATCGGCCCGCACCTTGATGCGGAACATCAGCTTTTCGCGCTCGGTGCGGGTTTCCACCTCGCGCGGCGTGAATTGCGCCTTGGCCGCCACAAAACTGACCTTGGCCGGAATCACCTGCCCGGGCAAGGCATCAAGGATGATGCGCGCCTCGGCGCCAACCGCCACCTGGCCGGCCTTTTCGGTCGGCAGGTAGATGGTCATAAACATGTCTGTCAGATCGACCAGGGTCAGCGCCTTGCCGCCTGCCGCCAGCACCTCGCCCGGCTCGGCCAGGCGGTAAAGCACACGGCCGGCAATCGGCGCCTTGAGGCCGGTGTCGTTCACCGTCGCCCGCAGGCTTTCCATCCGTGCCCGGGCCGTTGTCACCGCCGCATCGGCCTCGGCCACCCGGCTTTGCGCCTGGGCCATGCCGGCCATCGCGCCTTCCATGCCGGTCTGGTCGCTATCCAGCTTGTTGCGGGAAATGAAACCTCGGCCAACCAGTTCCTCCGAGCGCTTCAGCGTCTTGCCGGCCAGCGTTGCATCAGCCTTCGATTTGCGCACCCCGGCCCGTGTTTCGTCGACTGCCTTCTGCGCCTGCACCACTTGCGCCTCCGCTGCCCGCAACTGAGCTTGCAGGTCATCGGCATCCAGCCGCCCGACCACCGTTCCCGCCTCGACCCAATCGCCCTCACGCGGCCCCAACTCGGCCAGCCGGCCGGCAAGCTTGGTCGAGACATCGACCTCGGTCGCCTCGAAACGGCCATTGCCTGAGGCAAAACCCTCCGGTAGGCCAGCCGGACGTTGCTGGTACAGGTAATAGCCGCCCCCGGCAGCCAAAGCAAGGAAAAGACCAGAGAGGAAAAGCCTGCTCAAACGACTGCGATCCATTTCGTCACCCGATTCGTTACTGACCATTCGGTCATTAGTCGATCTAATTATAGGCCAAGGCTCCGGACATAGCGCATTTGTCAATCTGGCAACGACCCCAGATAAATATTTCCACCACCCCTTCCCGGCCAACCGAGTGACTCAAAGACCTCGTTGAAATCTCGTCATCCATTGCCAATCAAGCGATTCAAGGATTTTGAAC
>CAZDRS010000510.1:0-1790 GCA_964507585.1 uncultured Dechloromonas sp. | reverse complement strand
GTCGTTACGATCATCGGCTCCCAAGATATCGTTTTTGGCGAGATTGACCGCTGATGTTTTCCGCTGAAACCCTCCAGAAATTCGCCCGCGAAGTCGGCAAGTATCCGGCCGATCAAAAGCAATCCGCTGTCATGGCCTGTCTGGCACATGCTCAGGAGGAAAAGGGCTGGTTGCCTCCTGAAGCTATCGAGGCGGTTGCCGACTATCTCGGTATCCCTCCGATGGCAGCCTACGAGGTTGCATCCTTCTATAACATGTACGACCTCAAGCCGCTCGGCAAGTACAAGATCACGGTCTGTACCAATCTGCCTTGTGCCTTGTCGGGTGGTTATCACGCTGGCGAATACCTGCAGAAAAAACTGGGGATTGGCTACAACGAGACCACGTCGGACGGCAAGTTCACGCTGAAGGAAGGCGAATGCATGGGGGCTTGTGGCGATGCGCCGGTCTTCATCGTCAATAATCGGTCGATGTGTAGTCATATGCATCCCGATCAGATCGACAAGCTGCTCGAGGAGTGCAAATAATGGCATTGCTTGGTGCGATCAATCCGGTTCTGACGGCCGGTCTGAATGGTGATGACGGCTGGAGCCTGAAGGACTACGTGGCTCGTGGTGGTTATCAACAACTGAAGCGTATCCTGGAAACGAAAATGACCCAGGAAGACGTAATCAGCGAAGTAAAAAAATCAGTTCTGCGTGGACGGGGTGGTGCCGGTTTCCCTACCGGTCTCAAGTGGTCTTTCATGCCGCGCTCCTTCCCCGGCGACAAGTACGTAGTTTGCAATACCGACGAGGGTGAGCCAGGTACCTTCAAGGATCGTGACATCATGCGTTACAACCCGCATGCAGTCATCGAAGGGATGATCATCGCTGGCTACGCCATGGGTGCCAACCGTGGCTACAACTATGTCCACGGTGAAATCTGGGAAATCTACAAGCGATTCGAGGCTGCTCTGGATGAAGCCCGTGCTGCCGGTTTCCTCGGTCAGAACATTCTCGGTTCCGGGTTCAATTTCGAGCTTTTCGCACACCATGGCTATGGCGCCTACATTTGTGGCGAAGAAACTGCGCTGCTCGAATCGATCGAAGGCAAGAAGGGCCAGCCGCGTTTCAAGCCGCCATTCCCCGCGTCCTTCGGCCTCTATGGCAAGCCGACCACGATCAATAATACCGAGACCTTTGCGTCCATTCCCTTCATCCTGAAAATGGGTGGTGAGGAATTCCTCAACTTGGGTAAGCCGAATAACGGTGGTACCAAGCTCTTCTCGGTTTCCGGTCACGTCAATCGTCCGGGTAACTATGAAATTCCGCTCGGCACGCCGTTCGCTACTCTGCTCGAAATGTGCGGTGGCATGCGCGGTGGCCGCAAGCTGAAGGCGGTGATTCCTGGCGGTTCGTCCGCCCCGGTCATGCCGGCCGACGTGATCATGGACTGCACCATGGATTACGACTCGATCAGCAAGGGCGGTTCGATGCTCGGTTCCGGCGCGGTTATCGTGATGGACGAGACCGTCTGTATGGTCAAGGCGCTGGAGCGCTTGTCCTTCTTCTATCACGAAGAGTCCTGCGGCCAGTGCACGCCCTGCCGCGAAGGCACAGCCTGGATGTACAAGGTGGTTCATCGCATCGAGAACGGCCTCGGCAAGCCCGAGGATCTTGATCTGCTGAACAGCGTGCTTGGCAATATCGCCGGTCGCACCATCTGTGCGCTGGGCGATGCGGCTGCCTTCCCAGTGCAGAGCTTCATCAAGCACTTTGGCAAGGAATTCGAGTACCACATCGAAAACA
>CAZDRS010000509.1:0-1817 GCA_964507585.1 uncultured Dechloromonas sp. | reverse complement strand
CACTCACGACTTACTCCAGAACCAGGCGGGCAACATCGCCCTTGGTATGCGGCGCGAGATCAACCGGCTGGCCGCGCCAGAACAGGCGCACCCCCGGCGCGTAGCCGATGGTCAGCGACAGCGGGCCATGCCCGGAAACGCTCTGCTCGGTACCAGCACCCTGGCGCTGCGAGAAAACGACCTTGTTGTCACGGTCGCGCACCTCGATCCAGGATTCCTTGTCAAACAGGAAGCGCAGTTGCGGGGCAATTGCTGCGGCCGGGGCCGCCGAGGTTGCCGGCTGGGCCTCGGCGGTGCCATTGCCAGCTGCCGGCGTGGCGGGCGCAGCCGGTGCCGCGGAGGGCTCGGCCGGAGCCAGCGTCTGCGGGTACATGACCTGCTGCTGCGTCGCACCCGGCGGGAAGACGGGCTCGCCGGCTGCTGCCGGCGCAGTCGGAGCCGGCGTCGGCGCGACCGCTTCCTTGCGGGAAACGGAGTCGAGCAGGGATTGCGCGCTTTCGCGCAAGGCCGACAGATCGGCCGGCATCATCAGGTAGACCACAGCCGCCAGCGTGACAAGGCCCAGCCCGAAGACGACGACCTGGCGGTCACGCCGGGAAGCGCCGGAAGACACGGAGGATGGCATCGGAGCCGGGCCGGTATCCTGCTTGCCCAGGTTGTCGACCGGTTTTTCCAGGATACGGTCGAGTTGCGCCATCAGCGGTGCGGCATCGATCTGCACCAGGCGGGCGTAGTTGCGCACGAAGCCGCGAATGAAGGTATGGCCGGGCAACTGCTGCCAATCGCCCCCTTCCAGTGCCTCGACCTGTCGCGCCCCCAGCTTGAGGGTTTGCGAAATATCGGCGATCTTCAAACCACGCGCTTCGCGGGCCTGGCGCAATTGTGCGCCGACGGGCGTTTCGGCGACGACAGCGATATTTTCCTCGCCCACTGCATCCTGACTACTGACCTGCTCACTCATTCAAAATTACCCTTCAGGAACTCCTGATATTCGGTAGACGACGGATAGCGGCTGCGCAGTTGCGAGGCGAAACCGCCTTCCGCCACACGGTTGCCCGATTTGCGCTCCAGGCGCAGGCCCAGCCAAAGTGCCTCGGCCGAAGGCGGCTCCATCATCTTGAGCGCATCATTCAGGTAGATGCGCGACTCTTCGAGAATGCCGCGCCGGTAGAACAACTTAGCCAGTTCCAGGCGGGCCGGCATGGCACCATCGCGCGACAGTTGCAGGGCCTTGAGCAGATAGTTCTGCGCCCCCTCCAGATCGCCAGCCTTCAGCGCGCAGGTACCGGCGTTGGTATAGGCACGATCCGGGGTCTCGTACAGAGGACTCTTCAGCGCGTTCAGGAAATAGGCGATGGACTGGCGCTCCCTGCCTGTTTCGCACAGGTACCAGCCATAGTTGTTGTTAACCTCGGGATCGTTCGGGGCGATGTCGAGGGCACGACGAAAATCCGCTTCCGCCTTGTCGTTTTCCTTGAGCGCCGTGTGCACCAGGCCGCGGATGCTGTAGGCCTGGAAATAGCTGGAATCGGCGTTCAAGGCAATGCGCAATTCGTCGAGGGCGACGGCGTAATTGCCAGCCTGGAAATACATGGCGCCGAGTTCGGTATGGATGCGCGCACGATTGCGCGGATCGGTATTCTTCTGCTCCTGCCCGGTGGAGTCGTTGAAATTGTATTGCTGGGCAAATGCCGGGAGGGCAACACAGACTGCCAGGCCCACACCCAGGGTCAATCGCTGCAGGGATGCAAACATCACGACTTAGCCTCCATCAGGGGAATCACGCGTCCAGCCGTCCGCTTGGTTTTGTCCTTGAC
>CAZDRS010000508.1:0-1819 GCA_964507585.1 uncultured Dechloromonas sp. | reverse complement strand
TAACAAATGGTGTAAAGAAATCAATCACCTTGACCCCAGTTTCAAGTATCTCAGGTTTAGCAGCCTTAAAGTTAGTACTTTTGGGTGGTAGTTTTAAAATGTTACGTCGAGGCGTGTCGGCTGATACAGATGGCTTGCCATCAAGTGGGGCACCCAAAGCATCAAATATCCGCCCAATAGCCGCCTCGCCAACAGGTATTTCAATACCTTTATTCGTACGTTTTACCGACATTGATTTTTGAATATTCTTGCTAGCTCGTAAATTGATACAGACAACTGTTGATTCATCCTTAATGATATCAACTAGTAGTGGCGCTTGATCTTTATTATCAACAATCAGTACTTCACCAATTTCGGGCATTCCATCAACAAACTCAACATGAATCACTAAATCTTTAACCACTACAACACTGCCGTTTATCATAGATGGGCCTTTCTTAAACCATTGATCATCTCTTTGAGTCGTTCATCTTTGATTGCTCGTTTAGCACGATTGTATTGCAATTTATATTCATCCAATGAATCACTAGCTAGATCATGAGAGGCGGTCATGGCTCGAAATCGACTAGCATACTGAGCCAGTTTTGATTCTAAAATAACCTGTGTCATAGCTATTTTCATCATTGAACGTTCTAGATGATTAACTACACCAAAAACACTGGGTTCAAATATATAGGTCGCTTCGTTGATAACTTCATCTGATTTTCCGGCGTCTTTTCCCTGATCTTCAACAGCTTTTGATAGTGTAATGCTCTTAACATCCTGAACCGATAAAGAAACATATGTTTGATAAAACACACTCGTTTGTCGATAATTTTGAACCTCTTTGATGATCGGGGCAACGTTTATATTATCATCACGGGTCGGTAGCTTAAAATATTTTTTAAAACTCACTCCACGTTGAGCCAATTGGATAGCCCCATGATGTCCGATAACTACGATATCGTTTTTCTGTTTGTCATAATGTTCTAACATCCAGGTAATAATCTTTTGATCAATATCACCACTAAATCCACCTTCGGCGGTGATAACTATGAATAACTCTTTGTCTATCACTTCGTTGTCGGTATGCTGACGACCAAAACCAAATGGAGCTATAGTTATCTGACTGTACATCTGCCACAATCTATCAAAATAATTTTCACTTTGTAAAACCTGGTTTTTTATTTGAGCAATTCTCATACTAGCAATACCTTCAAAAACACCAGTTAAATTTACCAAAGTATTCGTCCCAGTGATTAATTTTTGGATCTCAGATGGACGCTGCATTTTTTTATCTCCAACAAACTTTTATTTAACAGTTCATTTTTTTGTTCTTCATAGTTGGAATCATCTTGATTCACCTTTTCTGCTATTTCATTGGCAATAAGCCTCATTGTGCTCATGTCTAACATCTCACCATCTTTGAGATCAAGTGTAATCTCAAACATCATCTGTTGCGCAAGCAATGAATGTGCAGTATTTGGCGCCTGGGTTAACAGTTCATTAATACGTTTACCGGCAGCCAAATCATTTTTAGCCTCTATGGCAAGCTCTGATCCAAACCGAGAAAATTCCAATGCCTGTCTGTATGATCCAAGTGTTTTCATGACTCTTGCGACTATCGCTTTTTGTCTATCATTATGACCAACACCTCCAACACGGGTAACACTAAGTCCAGAATTTAATGCTGGTCGAATACCATCTCGGAAAATATCCATATCAAGTATCCATTGACCATCTGTTATTGACATAATATTAGTTGGCAAATAGGCTGTTATATCGCCATTACTTGCAAGCACTATTGGGAAACTTGTTAAAGTTTTGCTATTGCGAGCTA
>CAZDRS010000507.1:0-1822 GCA_964507585.1 uncultured Dechloromonas sp. | reverse complement strand
ACACTTGGACCACACCCTGCCAGGATCGCCAGACAAGTAGTCATAGCGAATCGAGACGCATTTTTCCTAACGTAGTTGATCATTCGGATTTTTTCCTTATCACTGATTAAATTCGTGTGACTGGCCGAGAGTTAGAAGAGATTGCTTTTTCCAATCTTACCAATTTTATAACAAACGGGTAAGGTGTAGAATATATTCCGTGGAGCAGTAATCCCATGCGTTGCACCCTTGCCGCATGGAAAAACAGTTCGATCAACTACGCCAGACACTTGGTCAAAATGTGCGCCGTTTGCGCGTTGAGCGTGGTTTGTCGCAAGAACAACTGGCCTTTGAATCTGAAATTGATCGAACCTATGTCAGCCAAATTGAGCGGGCCGTCATCAATCCTTCACTGTTCGTACTGTTCAGGGTCAGCACTGTTCTCGGTGTCAGTGTGGGCGATTTACTTGTTACCGGCCCGGACTGACCACCCTCATCCGAAGCAATCAGACAGAGAAAGCAGCAAAGCCTTCTGAGGCGATCGGGCTTTGTCGGAACAGTTCTGCCAGTTCAGGGCGAAGCACCACAAACCTGAACGATGCCCAACCCTCACTATGTTCCTTTCAGCCGGTAGGTTTTGAGTTCTCATTGTCATGCACTAAAAATGTGATCGTAATTTCTGGCATGGCCGGTGTACATGATTAAATGCCGATACAATCCGAGTGGCATACACAACAACAGTCACGGATTGAGATCTACCGTCAGCTTTTTTGCTGCATGTTGCTTTCTCCGGCCAACTCTGCCCCCCAATAAAATGCCAATACTCGACGACACCCAAACTGCGCGTGCGCTCAAGGCCATGCAAGCCTATCTGGCTGCCCCAAAAAATCCTCAATCCGGTCAGACACCACTTGAGGAAAATGAGGATCTCGACAATAAGCGCAAGGCATTGATTGAGAGCCGACTGCTGCCGACATTGAACGATTTTTTGCGTGGTGGCATCCCTTTGGAAATGTTCAAGCCAGAGGTAGATCGCATCAATAAACAGAACGAGCTTTGGGGTTTCAAGGGCATCAAGGGGCAGATGTTCTTCAATCTGATCTACAACGCATGTATCGATGCAGCAGAACTGACCTCCGAGCTAAAGGCTGCCATCACCGTACCTGTTGATGAGGAAATGGCAAAAAGTAGGATCAGGAATTTTTCAAGCTACGTTCGCCGGATTGGGGATGATTTTGTCGCTGGAGGTGGCAGCAAGCATGCTCGGCCAAAGCTTTCCAGCGTTCCGTTTTTCCTGAGCTACTTCTGGCAACTGCAAGCACCAGATAGCTGGCCAGTGTTCTACACCAATAGCGTTCAAGTACTGGGCGATCTAAATCTTTACCAACCCGCAGACGATCAGGCTGAGGCCTATATCGACTATGCCCGGCTTCACCAAGAGCTTCAGGGGATTTTCAGTAAGGCATCAGGTAAGACGTTCACGTTATACGATGTCGAACATGTTTGGTGGTTGGCCAACGAGGCCAAGCAACAGGCACAGCCAGTCCAGCCTACAAAGGCACTACAGCAGCCCGCAAGCTCGACAGCCATCGTTGATGTTGATGCGCTCCCCTCTCAATTGCCGGACAGCTATGTACCTCCAATTATCGGCATAATTCCTCGATTGGCTGCCAACGACAGCAGCTTGGAGGCGGCAGCCAAGGCATCGGGTACCAGCATTCCACGCGCCTTTGAGAAAAGCATTCATGCAGCCTTTACTATCCTCGGTTATGAAACCCAACTACTTGGGCAAGGACAAGGGCGGATTCAAGATGGGCTGGCAATTGCAGCGGATTACTCCTAC
>CAZDRS010000506.1:0-1832 GCA_964507585.1 uncultured Dechloromonas sp. | reverse complement strand
ATCTGCATGGCCGTCATGGAGCGCGACTACCCGGGCCTCAAGGAAGAAACCAAGGCCATCGTCACCAAGCAGATCCGCGCCGGCTACCTGTTCCTGTCCGCCGTGCTGTTCGAGCCGCCGATGGAATTCTGGGACCTGCCGGCCGACTTCATCGCCAACCAGCGCGAAGCCGAGGAAGTTGCCCGCGGCGCCGGCTTCGGTATCCCGACCTACGACATGAAGCTGCAGAACTGGAAGAACGCGATGATCAACCTGAAGGGCGTGCTCGATCGCTACAACATTCCGTTCCCGGCCATTCCGGAAGTCGGCATCACCGGCCAGGAAATCAGCGACATCGACATGGAAGACATCATCCCGGTGTTCTGATCCGTCGCAAGGTCATTCCCGCGCAGGCGGGAATCCAGGGCCGCTGCCACTGCCTGCGGTGCATTTCCTGGATCCCCGCCTGCGCGGGGATGACGAAATGGAAGTCCGGCCGGCGCTCCGCAAGGGGCGCCGGCATTGCCACAACAGAGAAACCAATACACAAAGGGGAAGACAAAATGGCTCGCATCATCATGCAACCCTCGGGCAAGTCCGTCGATTGCGCCTACGGCGACACGGTACTGATGGCCCTGGAAAAGGCTGGCTATGCCCTGCCCAACAACTGCCGCGCCGGTGCCTGCGGCGAATGCAAGGTCAAGGTCACGCAAGGCCAGTTCGACCAGGGCATGGTGCTCGACATGGCCCTGTCGCAGGATGAGCGCAAGCAGGGCTACGGCCTGATGTGCATGGCCAAGCCGATTTCCGAGGAGCTGACCATCGAGTGGGGCACCGAGGATGCCAAGCCCAAGCTCTTCCCCCCGCGCGAGGACGCGCTGTTCGTCGTCACCGACAAGAAGCAGATTGCGGCCCGCGTCGTCGAACTGCGCCTGCGCCCGGTCGGCCAGCCGATCCGCTACTGGCCCGGCCAGTACGTCACCATCGGCAACCCGCGCGCCGACATTCCGGCCCGTGCCTACTCCATTTCCAACGCCCCCCGCCCGGACGGCGAACTGGTGCTGCAAGTCGCCCGCGCCGACGGCGGCGTGACCAGCAACTGGATCCACGACCAGCTTTCCATCGGCGACAGCGTCAAGCTCTCCGGTGCCTACGGCACCTTCATCGGCGATCCGTCGGTCGATACGCCGGTACTGTGCATCGCCGCCGGCACCGGCCTCGCCCCCGTGCTCGCCCTGGCCGAAGCCGCCCTGCGCCGCGGTTTCCGCAAGCCGGTCACGATGCTCTTTTCGGCCCGCACCGAAGACGACGTGTACAGCAAGGGCATGATGGCCTGGTGGCGCACCAAGCACCGCAATTTCGACTACAAAGTCACGCTGACCCGGGAAACTAAGGAAGGCTATCTGCAGGGCCGCGTCGACAGCGTGCTGCCGCAAATCTTCCCGGATCTCTCCAAGCACACCATTTTCATCGCCGGCAGCCCGGAATTCGTGGACGCCAGCGTCGCCGCCGTCAAGAAACTCGGCGCCAAGGACGAGCTGATCCATACCGAGGGCTTCTTCGCCCAGCAGCAACCGGTCGTTGCCGACGCCGACCACCTGCTGTCGCTGTAAATCACAAAAAACAAAATCCCAGGAGATGAGATGAACGCCCTACACCCACGGAGAAGGAGCCCGGCATGCTAGCCCAGTTCCTGCAATTCCTTTTCTCAGGCGTCACGGTCGGTGCCACCTACGCACTGGCAGCACTCGGCTTCACGCTGATCTACAACGCCAGCAACGTCATCAACTTCGCGCAAGGCGAATTCATCATGCTCGGCGGCATGCTGGCCGTGGTGTTCACGCAGGCCGGCC
>CAZDRS010000505.1:0-1833 GCA_964507585.1 uncultured Dechloromonas sp. | reverse complement strand
CGCTGCACACGCTCGGTTCCGGCCAGTGGGAAAAGGCCAAGCGCAAGGCGGCCGAACAGGCGCGCGACACCGCCGCCGAACTGCTTGCCCTGTACGCTGCCCGTGCCGCCCGCCAGGGCCATGCCTTCAGCTTCCAGGAAAACGATTACGAAGCCTTTGCCGATGGTTTCGGCTTCGAAGAAACCGACGATCAGGCCAGCGCCATCGCTGCCGTCATCGAAGACATGCGTTCCGGCAAGCCGATGGATCGCCTGGTGTGCGGCGACGTCGGCTTCGGCAAGACCGAAGTTGCCCTGCGTGCGGCCTTCTGCGCCGTGGCCGGCGGCAAGCAGGTGGCCGTGCTGTGCCCGACCACGCTGCTGTGCGAGCAGCATTACCAGACCTTCGTCGACCGCTTTGCCGACTGGCCGGTGAAGGTGGCGGAAATCTCCCGCTTCAAGACCGCCAAGGAATCGGCGCAGGCCTTGAAGGAACTGTCGGAAGGCAAGATCGACATCATCATCGGCACGCACAAGCTGATCGGCAAGGACGTCAAGTTCGACCGCCTGGGCCTCGTCATCATCGACGAGGAGCACCGTTTCGGCGTGCGCCAGAAGGAAACGCTGAAGGCGATGCGCGCCGAGGTCGACGTGCTGACCCTGACCGCGACGCCGATCCCGCGCACGCTGGCCATGTCGATGGAAGGCCTGCGCGACTTCTCGGTGATCGCCACCGCGCCGCAGAAGCGCCTGGCGATCAAGACCTTCGTCTCGAAATTCTCCGACGGCATCATCCGCGAAGCCGTGCTGCGCGAACTGAAGCGCGGCGGCCAGGTGTATTTCCTGCACAACGAGGTCGACACCATCGAGAATATGCGCGAGAAGCTCGAAAAGCTGGTGCCGGAAGCGCGCATCGTCATCGGCCACGGCCAGATGAACGAGCGCGAACTGGAGCGCGTCATGCGCGACTTCACCAGCCAGCGCGCCAACCTGCTGCTGTGCACGACCATCATCGAGACCGGCATCGACAACCCGCACGCCAACACCATCCTGATCAACCGCTCCGAGAAATTCGGCCTCGCCCAGCTGCACCAGTTGCGCGGCCGGGTCGGCCGTTCGCACCACCAGGCCTATGCCTATTTGCTGGTGCAGGACGAAAAGGCGATGACCAAGCAGGCCAAGCAGCGCCTCGAAGCGATCCAGATGTCCGAGGAACTTGGTGCCGGCTTCTTCCTCGCCATGCACGACCTGGAAATCCGCGGCGCCGGCGAGGTGCTCGGCGACAGCCAGTCGGGCGAGATGCAGGAAGTCGGCTTCAACGTCTTCGCCGACATGCTCAACCGCGCCGTTGCCCACCTCAAGCAGGGCAAGAACCTGGACAACATCGACCTGACGCAGCCGCTTGGCGTCAGCAGCGAGATCAACCTGCGCACGCCCGCCCTGCTGCCCGACGCCTACTGCCCCGATGTGCACGAACGGCTGACCCTGTACAAGCGCCTGGCCAACTGCGAGTCGGCCGAGGAAATCGACGCGCTGCAGGAAGAATTGATCGACCGCTTCGGCGAACTGCCGCTGCAGGGCCAGTCGCTGCTTGCCACGCACCGCCTGCGCCTGCTGGTCAAGCCGTTGCTGATCCAGAAACTCGATGCGGCCACCGATCAGGTGACGATCCAGTTCAGCCCCGAATTCACCAAGAATCCGCCTATCGAGCCGATCAAGATCATCAATTTGATCCAGAAAAACCGCAGCTATAAATTAGCCGGACAGGATAAAATTTCCCTTTTACGTCACTGTCCGACGCTGAGCGACAAGGTCGCGGCGGTGAAGGACATGATTCGCGAGCTGACCAAATGAC
>CAZDRS010000504.1:0-1840 GCA_964507585.1 uncultured Dechloromonas sp. | reverse complement strand
ACGGGTTGAAAAGAATCAACTCGGCAAGAAAACTGGGCAGGGTTTCTACGACTGGACGGAAGGCAGGGCCCAGAAAGGCAGCGCTGGTAGCGTACCCGTCGGCCTGGCCGCACGCCTAGCTCAGCCGCTGATTGAGCGCACCGAACGCCTCGTCGCCGAGGGCATCATCGGCGATGCCGAACTGGCCGACGCTGGTGTGATTTTTGGTACAGGATTTGCCCCATTTACTGGTGGGCCGTTGAATTATCGTAAATCAGTTCAATAATGTTGTATTTGTCCAACAAACTTGGTTCTAACAGCAATTGAAACGAGATTTCAAACGTCTGTTTGAGTTCTAATCGTTTTATCGCAGTGCCCGGGATTCATTCCCAAAACAAACCCATAAAGGAGACTCATCAATGCACAAAAGACTTACCCCGCGCCTGATCCCGGCCTTGATCGCGATTACTTTTTCCGGTGGCGCATTTGCAGCAGCTTTTCAGTTGACCGGGCAGAGTGCCTCGGGTGTCGGTATCGCAAATGCTGGTGCGGCTGCTGCTGCTGAAGATGCCAGCACCCTCTATTACAACCCGGCTGGGATGACCTATCTGTCCGAGGGGCACAACATCAGCCTTGCGGGAACGGTGCTGGATCGCAGTACTCGCTTTACCAACGAAGGATCGAGCCAGTTGGGGGGAGTCTATCCACTTGGCGGTGATGGAGGGAATGGGGGCGGTACGCATGTCGTTCCGGCCATGTATTACTCTTATTCCCTGACTCAGGATTGGCGTTTGGGCTTGGCGATCAATCCGACGTTTGCCGACGAAACCGAGTATGACAAGAATTTTGTTGGCCGCTATTCCGGCTTGAAAACAAAAATTCGTATTGTTAACGTCAATCCGTCCGTAGCCTACAAGGTGAATGATGCACTGTCGCTGGCCTTCGGCATAAATTACGCTAAGGCTAATGTCGAATTCAACCAGGCGGTTCCACACCCGGGGGGGCCTGCTAATCCGGATGGCACGGGTGTTCTGAAAGGGGATGCGACTGGTTGGGGCTATAACCTCGGAGCGATGTTTCAGCCCACCAAAGATACGCGTCTGGGCTTGAGTTATCGTTCAAAGATTAAATTTGATCTCGAGGGAACACAGAATGTTCAAGTTCCGGGGCTTGGCACGGTCATCGATCGTAGTATTACGGCCGATCTGACAACGCCGGATACGGCATCTCTCGCTGTTCATCATCAACTGAATCCGAAGTGGGCAGTTTTGGCCGACTATACGTGGACGGGCTGGAGCAAGCTCCAGAAGCTTGAGCCATTGACTTCCTCCGGAGCGCGTGCCGTAGCGCCGTTGCGTTACAACTTCAAGGATACCTATCGCGTCGGTTTGGGTACCACTTATCAACTGAACGAGCAGTGGATGCTGCGACTGGGGGTTGCTTTTGATAAGGGTGCTGTTCCCGACGATGTTTCGCGCACGATGACAGTGCCGGATCAGGATCGTACGTGGTTGGCGCTCGGCGCTAAATGGAAGATCACACCGAAGACCTCACTCGATGTTGGCTATGCCCATATTTTTGTGAAAGAGGCTAAGACGGCGCGAAATGTTTACAACAACGCGAGCGAGGCACTGGTTGTCCAGACTGTCCGCGGCAAGTTCGATACCTCGGTCGATTATCTGTCGCTTCAGTTGAACTATTCGTTCTGATCGAAAAGAATCCTTGCGTGAATTTTATCCCCGGCCAGTCCGGGGATTTTTTTTGATATCGCCCTCAAAAAACCGTTGACCACAAGGTCACCTTGTCTATAATTCAAACGTTCGTTTTAGTTTAACGAAGCCCAAAAATAGACCTAAAGGAG
>CAZDRS010000503.1:0-1848 GCA_964507585.1 uncultured Dechloromonas sp. | reverse complement strand
CCAAGGGTATCGTCGCCTCGACGGCGGCCCTGTCCGTGCTGCTGCAGGAAGGCATTGGCGACACCATCCGCGTGTCGCTGACGCCGGAGCCGGGCGGCTCGCGTTCGCAGGAAGTCATCGTTGCCCAGGAAATCCTGCAGACCATGGGCCTGCGCGCCTTTACCCCGATGGTTGCGGCCTGTCCGGGCTGTGGTCGGACGACCTCGACCTTCTTCCAGGAGCTGGCCGGCGAAGTGCAGGATTTCGTGCGCGCCAAGATGCCGGAATGGAAGCTGCACTACGACGGCGCCGAGAACATGACGCTGGCCGTCATGGGCTGCATCGTGAACGGCCCGGGCGAGTCGAAGCACGCCAATATCGGCATCTCCCTGCCGGGCACCGGCGAAGCGCCGTCGGCGCCGGTCTACGAGGATGGCGTCAAGACCGTGACGCTGAAGGGCGACAACATCGCCAGCGAATTCAAGGACATCATTGAGCGCTACGTCCAGCGCACCTACAAGAAGAAACTGCAAGCATGAGTCAAACACTCCAGTCCGTGCGCGGGATGAACGATATCCTGCCGGATGAAGCCGAATTCTGGGAAATCTTCGAGGACACCGTCCGCTCGTGGCTGAAAGCCTACGGCTACCGTCCGATCCGCATGCCCATCGTCGAGCCGACCCCGCTGTTCAAGCGCGCCATCGGCGAAGTGACCGATATCGTCGAGAAGGAAATGTATTCCTTCGAAGACAGCCTGAACGGCGAACAACTGACCTTGCGCCCCGAGGGGACGGCCGGTTGCGTCCGTGCCGTCATCCAGCACGGCCTGGCCAATCAGGTGCCGCGCCGGCTGTACTACATCGGCCAGATGTTCCGCCACGAACGGCCGCAGAAAGGGCGCTACCGCCAGTTCCATCAGGTCGGCGTGGAGTCCATCGGCTTTGCCGGGCCGGATATCGATGCCGAAATGATCCTGATGGGCGCCCGCCTGTGGGCCGATCTCGGCCTCGACGGCATCCAGCTGCAGATCAACAGCCTTGGCCAGCCCGAGGAACGCGCCCAGCACCGCGCCGCGCTGATTACCTATTTCGAGGAGCATGCCGAGATCCTCGACGAGGACGCCAAGCGCCGCCTATATACCAACCCGTTGCGCATCCTCGATACCAAGAATCCGGCTCTGCAGGACATGTGCGCTGCCGCGCCGAAGCTGATCGATTACCTCGGTGCCGAATCGCTTGCCCACTTCGAGGGCGTCCAGCGCGTGCTGCGCGATGCCGGCGTGCCGTTCACCATCAACCCGCGTTTGGTGCGCGGCCTCGATTACTACAACCTGACCGTCTTCGAGTGGGTCACCGACAAGCTTGGCGCCCAGGGTACCGTCTGTGCCGGCGGCCGCTATGACGGCCTGGTCGAGCAGCTGGGCGGCAAGTCGACGCCGGCCTGCGGCTTCGCCATGGGTGTCGAACGCCTGATCGCGCTGATCAAGGAATCCGGTGGCGAGCCGGCTGTGCCGGCACCGGACGTCTACATCGTGCACCAGGGTGACGAAGCATCACGTCTGGCTTTCCGCGTTGCCGAAGGCCTGCGCGACCAGGGTATCGACGTCCTGCTGCATTGCGGCGGCGGTTCCTTCAAGTCGCAGATGAAGAAGGCCGATAGCAGCGGTGCCACCTTCGCCGTGGTCATCGGCGACGACGAGGCGGCAACCGGCGAGGCGCAACTCAAATCGCTGCGCGAAGAAGGCGTGGCACAACGTAAACTGAAAGTCGATGATCTGGCCGAAGCCATCATCGGCCAACTGATTGATTCGGACGAAGAGGAATAAGCAGCATGGCGCATTACGACCTCGAAGAACAGGAACAGATCGAC
>CAZDRS010000502.1:0-1848 GCA_964507585.1 uncultured Dechloromonas sp. | reverse complement strand
ATCAACCTGTCCACCATGCGCGGCCGTGAATTCCTCGAAGCCTACGGCGTCGCCATCGCCAGCGGCCCGCTGGTCGGCGTGGCCGCCCGTGCCGTCGTCGTCCTCGACGAAAACGACCGCGTGCTGCACAGCGAGCTGGTTTCGGAAATCAAGAACGAGCCAAACTACGCCGCCGCCCTCGCCGTCCTGTAAGGCAAGCAGCCATGGCCAGCCGCGCCTTCGACGACTACCGCGCCCAGGCGCTTGCCGAAGGCTACGACGAAGTCCTCGTCCGCAGCTGGCCGGCCGACCTGCAGATCGATACCCACACCCACGCCTTCGCGCTGAAGGCATGGGTGGTGAGCGGTGAAATGTGGCTGACGGTGGGCACCGAAACGCGCCACCTGCAGCCGGGCGACGAATTCAACCTGGCAGCAGCCGTGCCGCACGCCGAACGCTACGGCCACAGCGGGGCATCCTATTGGGTGGCGCGCCGGAATCCGACCGCGGCGTGAGGTATGGCCAGGAAGTGCTGCAAGAGCGATCCGCCCTGCAAGGACTGCCCGAAACGGAAGAAGAAAAAGCACCGCATTGATGACCTGTTCTGCGGCAACGTCAGCGACGAACAAGCCATCCACCCGGTCTTCTATTTCCCGGTGACCGACATCTCCATCAAGGGCCAGCGCGGCTGAACGGCAAAGACGCCGGCCTCCTTGGCCGGCGTTCCCGCCTGCAGGCGCAAACAACCGGCCAGCGCGATCATCGCGCCGTTGTCGGTACAGAATTCCAGCTCCGGGTAATAAACGCGGAAACGCTTGCGTTGCGCCTCGTCGTTCAGGGTGCTGCGCAACTGCTTGTTGGCGCCGACCCCGCCGGCCACCACCAGTTGTTTGAGGCCGGTCTGCTTCATCGCCTTCAGCGACTTCTTGACCAGCACCTCGACGATGGCTTCCTGGAAAGCCCGCGCCGCATTGGCCTTGAACTCATCGGACAAGGCCCCCCCCTGCTCGCGCACCAAGGTCAGCACCGCCGTTTTCAGGCCGGAAAAACTAAAATTCAGGTCGCCGGAATGCAGCATCGGACGCGGCAACTCATACATTCCCGGCATTCCCGTTTCGGCCAGTTTCGACAACAAGGCGCCGCCCGGGTACGGCAGCCCGAGCAGCTTGGCGCTCTTGTCGAAAGCCTCGCCGGCCGCATCGTCCAGCGTTTCGCCGAGCAATTCGTACTCGCCGACGCCGGTCACCTTCATCAACTGGGTATGGCCGCCCGAGACCAGCAGCGCGACAAAAGGAAAAGTCGGCGGATCGCTGGACAACAGCGGCGACAACAAATGCCCTTCCAGGTGATGCACCGGGATGGTCGGCTTGTCGATCGCCAGCGCCAGCGCCTCGGCAAAGGCGCAACCGACGAGCAGTGCGCCAGACAAGCCCGGCCCGCGCGTGTAGGCCACGGCGTCGATCTCGGCCAGCGACTTGCCAGCCCGGCCAAGCGCCTCGCGCAGCAGGGGCACGACGCGCCGGATATGGTCGCGCGACGCCAGTTCCGGCACCACACCACCGTACTCGGCGTGCATCGCCACCTGCGAATGCAGGGCATGGGAAAGCAAGCCGGCCTCGCTGTCGTACAGCGCGATGCCGGTTTCGTCGCAGGAGGATTCAACGCCAAGAATCAACATAGGGCGCGCATTTTAACACTTGATGCACAAAGGTTTTTTGCAATATACTGTTTGGCTTCCCGCAACATTGCGGAAAAATTTGAGCGCACTGCCGATCAACAACCCCGGCAGGCGCCGTACAGGAAGGGGGTGAAAAATATGCCGAGCATTCGCGTCAAAGAAAATGAGCCGTTCGAAGTTGCTATCCGCCG
>CAZDRS010000501.1:0-1853 GCA_964507585.1 uncultured Dechloromonas sp. | reverse complement strand
CTTTTTTAGATTGGTATTATTATAACCTGATTTCTTATTTGAGACTAGTTAAAAAATACTAAAAACGTACAATAACAGATATAAAAATATCGTATAGCGACACGTAAATGAAAATAGTATATTGAACATGCTTAACTCAAGATATATAACTAAATATAGATAAGTCAAAGCAAGAGTTTTGGGTATATCGCATTTTATTAAGCGCAAATATGCATACCACAAGCAATTATTATAAAATATACTTGTATAATATCTATATTTGTTGTATATTAATAGCAATATTGGCGAGAGGTTTTTGTGTTCATGTACACAGTCTTATACAATAACAGAAATAATTCTATCCATTTGTCCAATGGTACTAGTGTGTATTCCAGGGTTGTATATAGTGTGCGCATAATTGAGATTTTTAGAATACCGCTTGCTATATTGTGTGTATTAATCTTCTTTATTAGTCTCAACACTAGTGCTACTAGCCCATCAGTTGGGGCAACTACCCTAAACTCTAATTACGTCTCCAGTGTTAACCCTGCTGACGTCTATTATATAGATGCAATAAACAATTTACGTGGTTCAGTCGGACAACAACCGCTTTCTTATGACAGCAGATTAGAAAACTCAGCATACGACAAGGCAAGAAATATGGTAGCCAATGATTATTGGGGGCATTATAGCCCATTTGGCGAAAGCTTTTCTGACTTTATTTGGCGCAGGTCGCCGACAAGTAAAAGAGTTGGTGAAAATTTAGCCAAATGTTATACCAGTCGGGTGCAGGCATTTGATGCTTTGGTAGCCAGCCCCACCCATTACCAAATAATGGTTGGAGATTTTACGAACGTTGGTATAAGTGAACAGGTAAGCCCAAAAGACAACTGTACGTATACTGTGTTACATTTTGCTAAAAATTAGTTATAATCAATACCGTAAGTAAATAAAGGAAAAATATGGATAAAAGTGGCAACCCAGCGTTTTCAAAAAAGGCTTTAGAAAAGTTTGGCAGCATTGAGAGTAGTTCGACAGCGACCATATCAGGTACAACAATAAAAATATTCATTTTGTTATTATTGACTGTTGGCGCTGGATATTTTGGATGGCAAGGAATGGCAAATGCAACAACTGCATCTGTTTTGCTTATAGCAGGGTCAGGTATATTGGGCTTTGTTACCGCGCTTATCACTATATTTAAGCCAACTATTGCCTATGTAACTGCTCCTATATACGCCCTAGCTCAGGGTTATATGCTCGGAGCGATCTCACAAATGTACAATACTCAGTTTAACGGGATAGTTATTCAGGCTATTGGGCTCACTGGTGCACTGTTTTTTGTTAGCTTATGGGTGTTTGCGGTCGGACTTATCAAGGTAACAGCAAAGTTTCGAACCGGCGTGTTGATTGCAACGCTTGGAGTCGGGCTGTATTATTTGGTAGCTATTGTATTAGGACTGTTTGGAGTAAAAGCTCCGTTGATATTCGATACGGGTACATTTGGGATAGTTTTTAGCTTGATAATTATTTTTATCGCGACACTAAACCTGATATTAGATTTTGATATGATTCAACGTTTGGAGCAGCAAAAAGCGCCCAAGGTTTTTGAATGGTATGGTGCTTTTGCACTTATGGTGACACTTATCTGGCTATATACCGAAGTTTTGCGCTTACTATCAAAAACTCGAAGCTAGTTTTGTCTTAAGTCAAGGTATTTATTTGTTTGGCTATCAGTTTGCTGTATTTATTGGTTAATGAGTGACCACCACTATATGAGATCAATGAAATGTTGTTATTCTTAGTGGCCGCCTCGTTGAAATGTTTTGACACCAAAAGTATATCCAATCTGCCATAAATTATAACTGTTTTGA
>CAZDRS010000500.1:0-1856 GCA_964507585.1 uncultured Dechloromonas sp. | reverse complement strand
CCCTAAATATTCTCCTCCACGATACATTATTTTGTCATCTTTATCATAAATAATATATCCACCTGCAAATGGGCCTGGGTTACCTCTAGATCCTCCATCGGAAAATAATTTTTTATCCTTGTATTTAGTAGTGTTTGTTACACCATTAACAGACAACTGTTTATCTATTAGGCTAAATTTTATAACCTTAACTGGCGTTTGTGGTCCGATCCTGTGGCCATAAAAAGTCTCAAACAAATGATACATTTCTTCGTCTGATTGAAACTTTTGATGGCCTTCTTTATCACTATTATCAAGGTCTTTAATGTATTTAGTTGTAATTTCTTCTACATCTGCCCAAGCAAAAGTTGAACCATTTTTTGTATTAACCAGTTCTATTCTATCGCCCAAACTCAAATCTTTATCATCTTCAAGCCGCCATGTTCTAAATATCTTTCTATCCAAAATTGGCTGAATCTGATTTTCGGTAAATTTTAGTCTTTTCATTATTGTTTTTCAAATCTCTAATGACACAATATCATCTACCGACTCAGCTCTTGTTATTGGAATATATGAGCCATCTGCAGTTTTAATAACCTGTGTGCATGCAGGAAATGAATTGTAGTTCCTGGCATTCATGGCAGTACAATACGCTCCTACACCACCAATAATAAGTGGATCACCAATGGCAGGAATATTTAGCTTTCGAGTTGACAGCTCTTCTGGTTTACCAGGTGTTGTTGTCAATATATCACCCGACTCACAGCAGTGTCCAACCACTACAAAGTTACCCATTCTAATGGTGTTATTGATAACATCTATCGGGTGGTGAGCCCCGTATAGGCTAGGTCGCAAAATATCGTTCATGCCAGTATCAACTTTGATAAACTTGTAGCCATCTCTTCCCGTATCAACAATATCAATAACAGATGTAATCAAATAAGCGCTATTAGCAACAAGGTAGTTGCCAGGCTCTATTTCTAGCTTGAGTTTTCGGCCAGTTTTTTTGTAATAGTCTTGTATTCTAGTAGATGCTATTTTGCCAATTGCTTGCAGGTCTGTTGCTTGCTCATTTGACATACGAGCTACTTTGTAACCACCACCCAAATCAATAGTATCAACATTATCAAAATCATTAACCAAAGCTATTGTTTTATTTACAACTTTTAGCCATACGTCCGGGTCGCTACCGGTGCCTATATGTGTATGTATAGTAGTTACATTTAACTTATATTTTTGAGCGATATCTTTTATTTCATCTATATATTCATGCCATATACCGAAACTGGCCGATGGACCGCCTACTTTTGCCTTGTTTGAATATCCCGATCCCTGGCCAGGGTTTATTCGCACACCAACCCGATGTCCATTGAATATTTTGCCAAATTCTTCTAGCTGATACAGTGAACAAGCATTAAACCATACACCCTGTTCAACAAGTAGCTTTAGATTTTTTGGTAATTCTTGTGATGTTATAGAAATATCCTCAGGCTTAACACCTGCAAGTAATGCACGATCAGCTTCATATCCCGAGCTAGCATCTATCTTAACGCCTTGGCTATATATATATTTTATAATAGCTCTCGTTGGGTTAGCTTTCATTGCATAGCGAACAGTTAGACCAAATGGTGGTTGTATAGACAATGCCTTGTTGACCTGGTCTGCGATAGACTGTTCTGAATAAACAAAAACCGGCGTTCCCCATTTTGCTATCACTTCTGAAATATCGTTTTTATCAATAAAGCCCATAGCTATAATATACTACACAGGGCCAACATCCCTAAACTAAAATCGCTTTATAACAAATTTAAAATCTAGGCAGTCCACCACGCAGTAACGCAAAACCTTTGAAAATTGCTTTAAATTCAATGTCATCA
>CAZDRS010000499.1:0-1857 GCA_964507585.1 uncultured Dechloromonas sp. | reverse complement strand
CCCCCATGAGTCTTCTGTCGCTGATTGCAGTCTTTCTCATCGAGCAACTGCAACCCCTTGATTACCGCCGCATCGTGGCCGAGCCGCTGGGTGCCTGGGCGGACTTCGTCGAATCTCAGTTCAATGCCGGGGCGTATCGCCACGGCGTGCTGGCCTGGTGCCTGGCCGTGCTGTTGCCGGTTGTGTTTGTCGGCGCCGTGTATGCCGGCCTGTATGCGCTGAATCCCATCTTCGCCTTGTTGCTGAATATCGGCGTGCTGTACCTGACCATGGGTTTCCGCCAGTTCAGCCACCATTACACCGAGATTCAACTGGCTCTGCGTGGCGGGGATCTGGAGCGGGCGCGGCAACTGCTGGAGGTGTGGCAGGGGCGGTCGGCCTACAAGCTCGGTTCGGGGGATGTCGCCCGCCTGTCCATCGAAGGGGCGCTGGCCGCTTCGCATCGCCACGTGTTCGCCGTCCTGCTCTGGTTCGTGCTGCTGCCGGGCCCGTGCGGGGCCTTGTTGTACCGCTTGTCGCTGATCGTCCGCGAGCGTTGGGGCGAGACGGCTGGCGAATCCGGCAAAGGTTTTGCAACATTTGCGGCACAAAGCTTCTCTATCATCGACTGGTTGCCGGTTCGCGTGACTGCGGCGGCGTTCGCGATCGTCGGGGACTTCGAGGATGCGGTCTATTGCTGGCGCACGCAGGCCGGCCAATGGCCGGATCGCGACCTTGGCATTGTGCTGGCAGCCGGGGCGGGGGCTTTGGGCGTACAGTTGGGGCAGCCGGTGGTTGACGGCGTCGAGCTTGCCGACCGGGCCGAGCTGGGCTTGGGCGACCCCGCCGATGTGGATTTCATGCAAAGTGCGGTGGGCCTTGTCTGGCGCGCCACGGTGCTATGGATGTTGTTGCTCTTTTTATTGGGGCTCGCTAGTCTGGTGGGCTGAATCAATTTCACTGAGGAGGTAGGTACATGACTAAAGATGTTGTCGTTCTGAGCGCAGTTCGTTCCGCCGTTGGCGCTTTCGGTGGCTCCCTGGCCGACATGGATCCGTGCGATCTGGGCGGTACCGTGATGAAGGAAGCGATCGCCCGCTCCGGCGTCGATCCGCAGCAAATCAATTACGTCACCGTCGGCAACACGATGCCGGTTGATTCCCGCTACGCCTACGTCTCCCGCGTTGCTTCCATCCAGGCCGGCCTGCCGATGGATTCCGTCGCCATGCAGGTTTCCCGTCTGTGCGCCTCCGGCCTGCAGGCTATCGTCACCACCGCCCAGAACATCATGCTGGGTGATGCCGACTACGGTATCGGCGGTGGCGTCGAGGTGATGTCCAAGGTCGCCTACCTGTTGCCGGCTCTGCGTTCCGGTGCCCGCATGGGCGACACCAAGGCGATCGACGCCATGGTTGCCGTGCTGACCGACCCG
Organism: uncultured Dechloromonas sp.; assembly: GCA_964507585.1. GTDB lineage: Bacteria > Pseudomonadota > Gammaproteobacteria > Burkholderiales > Rhodocyclaceae > Azonexus. Next base: position 446 of record CAZDRS010000499.1, on the reverse strand, counting down.
TTCGGTGTTGGCCACATGGGTATCACCGCTGAAAACCTGGCGACCAAGCATGGTTTCTCGCGTGAAGACCAGGATGCCTTCGCTGTCGAATCGCAGCGTCGCGCTGCCGCTGCCATCGATGCTGGCTACTTCAAGTCGCAGATCGTGCCGATCGTCAAGCAGACCCGCAAGGGCGACGTGGTGTTCGACACCGACGAGCACCTGAAGCGCGGCACGACCATGGAGTCGCTGGCCAAGATGAAGCCGGCCTTCAAGAAGGACGGTACCGTCACCGCCGGCAACGCTTCCGGCATCAACGACGCTGCTGCCTTCTTCGTGCTGGCTGATGCTGCCAAGGCTGCCGCCGCCGGCCAGAAGCCGATCGCCCGCATGGTGTCCTATGCCGTCGCCGGCGTGCCGAACGACGTGATGGGCGAAGGCCCGATCCCGGCCACCAAGCTGGCGCT
>CAZDRS010000498.1:0-1868 GCA_964507585.1 uncultured Dechloromonas sp. | reverse complement strand
GCCTGGCGGGCCGGGGCCTGGCCCTGGCCGGCTTGCAGCACGCAGCCCATCAGCACTTCCTCGATCAGGTTGGCATCGATGCCGGCGCGGGCGACGGCGGCCTTGATGGCCTCCGCCCCGAGGTTGGCGGCGGTCAGGCTGGAGAAGCCTCCCTGGAACGAGCCCATGGCGGTACGGGCAGCGGAAACGATAACGATGGGATCGGACATGGGAAGCTCTCCTTTTTGAGTTAGTAGGTATTAGTCATTCAACAGTCCCGACACTCCAGCGCCTTGAGGGCGGCGTCGTAGCGGGTCAGCAAATCTTCGGGGCAGTCGACGGTGATGCCGAGATCGTGCACCAGGCCATCCTTCAGGCCGTAGACCCAGCCGTGGATGGTCAGCTTCTGGCCGCGGTTCCAGGCGTCCTTGACGACCGGGGTGTGACAGAGATTGGTGACCTGTTCGAGCACGTTCAGCTCGCACAGGCGGTCGTGGCGTTCGCCTTCGGGCAGGGTGTCGACCATGGCCTGGTGCTTGGCATGGACTTCCTGCACGTTGTGCAGCCAGAAATCGACGATGCCGACGCGGGTCTTGTGCAGTGCGGCCTGCACGCCGCCGCAGCCGTAGTGGCCGACGACCATGATGTGCTTCACTTTCAGCACGTCGACGGCGTACTGGATCACCGACAGGCAGTTCATGTCGGTGTGCAGCACGAGGTTGGCGACGTTGCGATGCACGAACACCTCGCCCGGCAGCAGGCCGACGATCTGGTTGGCCGGCACGCGGGAGTCGGAACAGCCGATCCACAAGAATTCCGGCGTCTGGATCTTGGCCAGCTTGTCGAAGTAGGTCGGGTCGACTTCGCTCATCTGGCGCGCCCAGGCGCGGTTGAAGTCGAACAGGTGCGACAGGTTCTCGTTGCGCACTTCCTCTTCCGACCAGTTGTCGAGGTCGAGCGCCATGAACATGGTGCCTTCGACCGGCGTCTGGTAGTAATTCGGCGCTTCGGTGAAGCCCAGTTCGCGGTAGAGCTTCACAGCCATGCGCATGTTGGGCAGCGTGTCGAGCATCAGCTTGCGATAGCCGATCTCCTTGGCGGCCTTGATCACCGCCATGGCCAGCGCCGCGCCGACGCCGTGGCCGCGTTCCTCCGGCGTGACGTAGAGGCGCTTCATTTCGCAGACGCCGTCGCTGTCTTGCAGCGGACGCAGCCCGACGCAGCCGGCCGGGCGACCATCGACTTCGGCAAAGAACAGCCGGCCCTGCGGCGCCGCGTAGGCGCCGGGCAGCGAGGCCATTTCCTGGTCGAAATTCTGGTACGACAGGTCGACGCCCAGCCAGGCCGCATAGTTGCGGAAGTACTGGCGAACCTGCTCCAGGGCTTCGGTATCGTTGGCGGTGAGGGTGCGAATATTGACCATGGTATTGCCCGAAAGTAATAAGGAAGCGGCCATTTTATCGCGCCCCTTCCGGCTCAACCTTCAGGTTTTTCGGAAGCTTATTTCGTTTCAGCCATCAGTTCACGGCCGATCAGCATGCGGCGGATTTCGCTGGTGCCGGCGCCGATCTCGTACAACTTGGCGTCGCGCCACAGGCGGCCCAGCGGGTACTCGTTGATATAGCCATTGCCACCGAAGATCTGGATGCCCTCGCCGGCCATCCAGGTGGCCTTCTCGGCGGTCCACAGGATCACCGAGGCGCAGTCCTTGCGGACCTGGCGCACATGGGCGGCACCCAGCATGTCGAGGTTCTTGGCCACGGTGTAGGCGAAGCTGCGCGCCGCCTGCAGCACCGTGTACATGTCGGCGACCTTGCCCTGGATCAGCTGGAATTCGCCGATGCTCTGGCCGAACTGCTTGCGGTCGTGGATGTAGGGCACGATCAGGT
>CAZDRS010000497.1:0-1874 GCA_964507585.1 uncultured Dechloromonas sp. | reverse complement strand
TGCTGCGTCCCGGTGGTCGCCTGTTGGTGCTTGAGTTCTCCCAAATCTGGAAGCCGCTGGCACCGTTTTACGACTTTTACTCCTTCCAGATCATCCCACGCGTCGGCAAGCTGGTCACTAACGATTCCGACAGCTATCGTTACCTCTCCGAATCCATCCGCATGCATCCGGGCCAGGAAGAGCTCAAGACCATGATGGAAGATGTCGGCCTGGAAAAGGTCGAGTACTTCAACCTCGCCATGGGCGTGGTCGCCCTGCATCGGGGCTACAAGTTCTAGGACTGCTCGGCGTGATCGACAGCGTCAAGAAACTCGGCATTCGCGGGCTGAATCATGTCATCCGCAGCGAATCCTGGGCGCAGCAACGCCTCATCCGGCATGCCGGCGCTCATCTGCTGGTCGAAGCGGGTGCGCTGAATATTCGACTGACCATCGACGAGCACGGTCTGTTTGATCTGGCCCAGGCCGACCGCCAACCCGATGTCACCCTGAGCTGCCCGCCAGACATCATCCTGCGGGCCCTGATCGATCACGACAAACTGTTTTCGTCCGTCAAACTCGGCGGTTCTGTCGATGTGGCCGAAAGTCTGGCTTTCGTCTTCCGTAACCTGAAATGGGATGCCGAAGCCGACCTGGCTCGCGTGATTGGCGACATGCCGGCCCATCGCCTGAGCATCATCGGCCAATCGCTGGCGCGCAGCCTGCGTAGCGGATGGCGGAATGCAGTGGAAAACCTGCGCGAATACGCCGTCGAGGAAAGCGCCATGCTGCCGGCTCCGGGCGATGTCGCCAACTTCAACGAGGCTGTCAATCGGCTGCGCGACGATGTGGCGCGCCTGGAAAAGCGTCTGGCACGCCTATAAGCACGCTTGTCCTGACGCGCAAGAAATAAAAAAGGCAGCCTTGGCTGCCTTTTTTGCATCGGATGAAATCCGATCAGTGCGTATGCTTGCGCAGACGCTGAATTGCTTGCAGCTGGGCGATGGCTTGCGCCAGTTCGACCTCGGCAGCGGCGTAATCCATTTCAGCTTGCCGATTGGCGAGAGCTTCCTCGGCGCGCTTCTTGGCTTCCAGTGCCTTGGCTTCGTCCAGATCATGGGCACGAATCGCGGTATCAGCCAACACGGTGATCATGTCGGGCTGAACTTCGAGCATGCCGCCGGACACATAGACCAGCTCGAACTCGGCTTGGTCGGGCACCTTCAAACGAATGGTGCCCGGCTTGATGCGAGTCAGCAGCGGGGTATGCTTCGGCAGGATGCCCAGTTCCCCGGCTTCGCCGGGGAACACCGCGATCTCGACCAGGCCGGAGAAGATGGATTCTTCGGCGCTGACGACATCACAATGAACGGTCATAACCATTACTGGCTCCTATGCAGACTCTGCATTACTGCAGGGTCTTGGCCTTTTCGATGACTTCCTCGATACCGCCGACCATGTAGAACGCTTGTTCCGGCAGGTGATCGTATTCGCCGGCACAAATGCCCTTGAAGCCCTTGATGGTTTCCTTGAGCGGAACGAACTTGCCCGGGGAACCGGTGAAGACTTCAGCAACGTGGAACGGCTGGGACAGGAAACGCTGGATCTTACGAGCGCGGGCCACGGCCAGCTTGTCTTCCGGCGACAGTTCGTCCATACCCAGAATCGCGATGATGTCACGCAGTTCCTTGTAGCGCTGCAGGGTCATCTGGACAGCACGGGCAACCGAGTAATGCTCTTCACCAACGATCTGCGGATCGAGCTGGCGGGAGGTGGAGTCGAGCGGATCGACGGCCGGGTAGATACCCAGCGAGGCGATGTCACGCGACAGCACGACCGTGGAGTCGAGGTGCAGGAAGGTGGTGGCAGGCGACGGGTCGGTCAAGTCATCGGCAG
>CAZDRS010000496.1:0-1876 GCA_964507585.1 uncultured Dechloromonas sp. | reverse complement strand
TCGGCCAGGCGGTCGGCCAGGGCCTTGAGCATGATCGCCGAGTAGTCGTCGTGGGTGGCCTCGAAGGCAGCAATACGCTCCTCGATACGGTGCCCGGCGGTGACGGCGAAGGCTCCGACGTAATCGTTGTCGCCGATGAAGTCAGCCAGTGCCATGTTGAAACGGCCGGCCGGCTGCTTGTGCTGCTGGCGCAGGCCGACCCAGCGGCTCAGTTCGGTCGTGCGCGATTCGTCGGCATAGATGACGATGTCTTCGTTCTCGGCGCGGGCCGGGTAGAGGCCGAAGACGGCACGGGCGCCCAGCCAGTTCTCGTCGATGATTTTGCCGAGCATTTCCTTGGCATCGGCAAACAGTTGGCGAGCGGTTTCGCCGACCGTTTCGTTGTCGAGAATGGCCGGGTAGCGGCCGGCCAGATCCCAGCTCTGGAAGAAGGGCGACCAGTCGATGAGCAGCGACAGGTCGGCCAGGCTGGGGTTGAGCACCTGCAGGCCGAGTTGCTTGGGCTTGAACGGCACATGTGGCTGGTTCCACGTGAAACGGTTGGCCCGGGCTTCGGCCAGCGACACCAGGGTGGCGCCCTTGCGGCCGGCGTGTTCGGCGCGCACGGTTTCGTATTCGGCGGCAACTTCGGCGACGTAGCCGGCTTTCTGTTCGACGGACAGCAGCTTGGTTGCAACGCCGACGGCGCGCGAGGCATCCGGCACGTAAACCACCGGGCTGTCGGTGTTGGTGGCAATCTTGATCGCGGTGTGGGCGCGGCTGGTCGTTGCCCCGCCGATGAGCAGCGGCTGGGTCATGCCCTGGCGCTTCATCTCGCCGGCGACGTGGGCCATTTCCTCGAGCGACGGGGTGATCAGGCCGGACAGGCCGATGATGTCGACATTGTGCTCGCGGGCTGCGTGCAGGATATTGTCGCACGGCACCATGACGCCGAGGTCGATCACGTCGTAGCCGTTGCAGCCGAGCACCACGCCGACGATGTTCTTGCCGATGTCGTGCACATCGCCCTTGACGGTGGCCATCAGGATCTTGCCCTTGGAGCCGAGCCCGGAGCGGGCCTTCTCGGCTTCGATGAAGGGCACCAGGTGGGCGACCGCCTGCTTCATCACGCGGGCCGACTTGACGACCTGCGGCAGGAACATCTTGCCGGCGCCGAAGAGGTCGCCGACATGGTTCATGCCGTTCATCAGCGGGCCTTCGATGACAGCGAGCGGCGGCTTGCCTTCGGCCTCCAGCTTGGCGCGCACCTCCTCGGTATCGGCCACGACGAAATCGGTGATGCCCTTGATCAGTGCGTGTTCCAGGCGTTTTTCGACCGGCTGTTCGCGCCAGCTCAAATCCGGGCCGCTGTCCTTGGCCTTGCCTTCCTTGACCGTCTGGGCGAACTCGACCAGCGCTTCGCCGGCGCCCGGGTGCTTGTTGAGCACCACGTCCTCGACCTTGGCGCGCAGTTCCGGCTCCAGGTCGTCGTACACGCCGAGCATGCCGGCGTTGACGATGCCCATGGTCATGCCGGCCTGGATGGCGTGGTAGAGGAAGACGGTGTGGATTGCCTCGCGCACCGGGTCGTTGCCGCGGAAGCTGAAGGAGACGTTGGAGACGCCGCCGGAGATGTGCGCGTGCGGCAGGTTCTGCTTGATCCAGCGCACCGACTCGATGAAATCGACGGCGTAGTTGTCGTGTTCCGGGATGCCGGTGGCGATGGCGAAAATGTTCGGGTCGAAGATGATGTCCTCGGCCGGGAAACCCATGCCGGTCAGCAGTGCGTAGGCACGGCCGCAAATCTCGGTCTTGCGTTCGTAGGTGTCGGCCTGGCCCTTTTCGTCGAAGGCCATGACGATGACCGCGGCGCCGTAGCGGCGGGCCAGCCTGGCCT
>CAZDRS010000495.1:0-1884 GCA_964507585.1 uncultured Dechloromonas sp. | reverse complement strand
TTTACGATGCCGTGATGGTCATGGCCGATTCGATGAAGCGCGCCGATTCGGTCGATCCGGCCAAGTACCTGCCGGCCGTCGGCCAGGCCAAGTACGACGGCGTGACCGCGCTGATCGAATTCGATGCCGTCGGCGACCTGAAGGGTGGTGCCATCTCCATCTACCAGTACAAGGGCGGCAAGCTGGAGTACGTCGAGACCCTGGGCGGCAGCGCTGTCGAGACAGCCAAGGCCGAAGTCAAGGAAGCCGTGGCCGAGGTGAAGGATGCCGCCAAGGCTGTGGCCGGTGCGGCAACGGCGGTCGGCAAGGAAGTCGCTGCCGAAGCCAAGGATGCGGCCAAGAGCGCAGCGGAAGCCGGCAAGGAAGCGGTCAAGGCCGGCGCCGAAGCCGTCAAGAACGCTGCCGATGCCACCAAGGCAGCGGTCGAGAAGAAGTAACTGGCAAGACGCCAAACAGGAACGGCACCGCAAGGTGCCGTTTCCTTATGTTCCTGAAGAAAAAGACTAAATGGATATTTTCCTCCAGCAGATCGTCAATGGCCTTGTCCAGGGCAGCATCTACGCCTTGGTCGCGCTGGGCTACACGATGGTCTACGGCATCATGGGGCTGATCAATTTTGCCCACGGCGAGGTGGTGATGATCGGCACGCTGGTCACCATCACGGTGGCCGGTTCGCTGATCAAGGCCGGCATGCCGGTCGCACTGGCCGGACTGGCCGGCTTGAGCGCCTCGGTGCTGGCCTGCATGGCGCTCGGCTGGGGGCTGGAACGCATCGCCTACCGGCCGCTACGCAATGCGCCGCGCCTGACGCCGCTGATCACCGCCATCGGCATGTCCATCGTGCTGCAAAACCTGGCGATGATGATCTGGGGGCGCAATTACCTGACCTTCCCGGCCCTGTTGCCGAAAGTCGATTTCGAATTCGCCGGGGTCAATTTCACTGCCATACAAGTCGTCATCGTGCTGGTATCGGCGGCGACCATGACCGGCCTGCTCGGCCTGATCTACCGTACCAAGCTGGGCATGGCGATGCGCGCCACGGCGCAGAATCCGGCGGTGGCCAGCCTGATGGGCGTCAATATCAACCGCGTCATTGCCGCCGCCTTCGTCATCGGCTCGGCGCTCGGCGCACTGGCCGGCGTGATGGTCGGCACCTACTACGAAATCGCCCACTACCAGATGGGCTTCATGCTCGGCCTCAAGGCCTTCACGGCGGCTGTGCTCGGCGGCATCGGCAACCTGGCCGGCGCCATGCTCGGCGGCGTGCTGCTTGGCCTGATCGAGGCGCTGGGAGCGGGCTATATCGGCGACCTGACCGGCGGCTTCCTGGGCAGCCACTACCAGGACATCTTCGCCTTCGTCGTGCTGATCGTCGTGCTGATGTTCAAGCCGAGCGGCCTGTTTGGCGAAAAGACGGGGGATAGAGCATGAGCAAGTGGCTGAACCCCCGTTCTGCGTTGGGCATCGGACTGATCACCATCGCCCTGCTCGGCCTGCCCTTCGTGGCCGCGATGGGCGGCCAGGCCTGGGTGCGCATTCTCGATTTCGCCATCCTCTACGTTTTCCTGGCGCTCGGCCTGAATATCGTGGTCGGCTTTGCCGGCCTGCTCGATCTTGGCTACATCGCCTTCTACGCCGTCGGCGCCTACACCTGGGCCTTGCTGGCCAGCCCGCATTTCGGCATTCATTGGCCGATCTGGGCCATCCTGCCCATCGGTGCCGGGCTGGCCTGTTTCGCCGGCGTGCTGCTCGGTTCGCCGACGCTCAAGCTGCGCGGCGATTACCTGGCCATCGTGACGCTCGGTTTCGGCGAAATCGTCCGCATTTTTATGAACAACCTGAATGCGCCGGTCAATATCACCAACGGCCCGCAGGGCATCACGC
>CAZDRS010000494.1:0-1890 GCA_964507585.1 uncultured Dechloromonas sp. | reverse complement strand
GCGGCCTTGATGTCGGCCGAGCGGCGCTGACCCTGGCCGTGCTTGAGGTTGCCGGCCTCGATGCGCTTCTTCAGATCCTGGATGGCATCGAGCGCCAGCGTCGTGCCGCCGATGACCATCTTCAGGCCGTTGTAGTCCGGCGGGTTGTGGCTGCCGGTGACCGAGACGCAGGAGTGGCAGCCCAGTTCGTAGGCAGCGAAGTAGGTGAGCGGGGTTGGCACGCAACCGACATCGATGGCATCGACACCGGCGGCGCAGATGCCGTCCATCAGCGCGCCGGCCAGTTCCGGGCCGGACAGGCGGCCATCGCGGCCGACGGCAATGGCCTTCTGGCCTTGCTCGACAGCCAGTGAGCCGAGCGCGTGACCAACCTGGCGAACCACATCGGCGGTCAGCGATTCATTGACGATGCCCCGGATGTCGTAGGCCTTGAAAATTTCGGCAGGGAGTTGGCTCATGGTGGTTTTTTATGACGTTTCGGAAATGAAGAAGTGTAAAAGCCTTTGCGGCAGCCAGTCCAGATTCCCCGGGAAAGCACCGCTGACGAAACCGACGTGGCCGCCAGTGGCTGGCTGTTCGAGGCGCACAGAGGGGCTGATGTCGGTTTTGTGAGGCAGGGCGGCAGCGGGCAGGAAAGGATCGTTTTTCGGATTGACGACCAGGGCCGGCACGGCAATCGACTTCAGCCACGGCTTGGCCGAGGATTTGGCCCAGTAATCGTCGGCGCCGGCAAAGCCATGCACCGGCCCGGTTACCGCATCGTCGAAATCCCACAGGTTGCGCGAGCGGCGCATCCGGGTTTCGTCGAACAGCCCGGGAAAGCGCTGCAGGCGGGCGGCAGAGCGGAATTTGAGGGTGTCGAGGAAGTGCCGGGTGTAAATCCGATTGAAGCCGCGCGCCAGGTTGTGGCCGCACGCGGCGAGATCGAGCGGCGCACAGATGCCGGCAACGCCGCTAACCAGTTCGGTTGCGGCCTGGCCTTGCTCGCCGGCCCATTTGAGCAGCGCGTTGCCCCCCAGCGAGATGCCGGTTGCGTGCAGGCGTCGGCCTTCGTTGCCGCGGTGCAAGCGGCGCAGGATCCAGTCGATTTCGGCCGAGTCGCCCGAGTGGTAGGCACGGGGGCGGCGGTTCAGTTCGCCGGAGCAGCCGCGAAAATGGGGCAGGGCGAAGCGCCAGCCGATTGCCCGGCAGGCATGGGCTGTGGCGATGGCGTAGTGACTGCGCGAACTGCCTTCCAGGCCGTGGAAGAGCACCAGCAGCGGCGATCCGGGTGGGCCGTCGAGGTGGTCGACATCGATGAAGTCGCCGTCCGGGGTATCCCAGCGTTCGCGGCGCAAGGGAATGGGGCGCGGTTTGATCAGCAGCGGCCACAGGGTCTGGGCCTGGCCGCCGGGCAGCCAGGCGGGTGCGCTATAGGGCCTCAACGCAGGGCCTCAGTGCAAGGTGTGCGGCATGGCGTCGGCCATGGCCTGGTGGCCATCGTCGGCTGCCGAGGCATGCCGGCTGACCAGCCGCCAACCATGGGCGCCGCGCACATAGACGTGGGTTACGTGAAGCGGCCCGTGCGGGCTGGGGTCTTCGCCAACGAACAGGATTTCGGTCAGGTGATGGATAGCCATGACCGTGCCTTGCCAGTGCGCCACCGATTCCGCCTGTACCCGAATGTGCGCCGTCGAAAAGATGCTGCGCCAGCTTTCGCGGATCGGCACCTCGCCGAGCAGGCGCACGCCGGTCGGATGCACGCAGACGGTTTCTTCGTCCTCGGCCCAGACCAGCATCAACAGGTCGGCGTCACCGTGGGCGATGGCTTCGTAGAACGCGTGTTCGACGTCGTCAGGCGAGGCGAAATTGCTCGGCTTGCTCATGGCGCAATCCATTTCTGGCAGTGGG
>CAZDRS010000493.1:0-1895 GCA_964507585.1 uncultured Dechloromonas sp. | reverse complement strand
TCGCAGATGCCCAGCGTTTCGCGCACGTTGTGGTCGGTGATCAGCACGCCGATACCGCGTTCCTTCAGGAAGCGGATGATTTTCTGGATTTCCAGCACGGCAATCGGATCGACGCCGGCAAAGGGTTCGTCGAGCAGGATGAAGCGCGGATTGGTGGCCAGCGCCCGGGCGATTTCGACGCGCCGCCGTTCGCCGCCGGAAAGCGCTGCGGCATTGACGTGGCGGACGTGGTCGACGTGCAGTTCCTTGAGCAGGCCTTCCAGGCGGTCGTTCAGTTCGGCCTCGGGCAGCTTTTGCAATTCGAGTACGGCGCGGATGTTTTCCTCGACATTGAGCTTGCGGAAGACCGAGGCTTCCTGCGGCAGGTAGGACAGGCCGAGGCGCGCCCGGCTGTGCATCGCCTGGTGGGTCAGGCGGTTGTCGTCGATATGGACTTCGCCGCCGTCGGCCGCCACCAGGCCGACGATCATGTAGAAGCAGGTGGTCTTGCCAGCGCCGTTCGGGCCGAGCAGGCCGACGACTTCGCCCGACTTGACCTCGAAGGACACGTCCTCGACGACGGTTCGCGCCTTGTAGCGCTTCTTCAGGTTGTTGGCAGTCAGTTTGGCGGTGGTGGTGGTCATTGCTCGACTCCGCGCAGGACGCGACGGATGGCTTCGCTGGAAAAACCGCGATATTGCAGGAAACGCATCTGTTTGGCACGTTCTTCCGGCGTTTGCGGCAATTCACCGAACTTGCGCTGCCAAACGGCGCGGCAGCGCTCGGCCTCGTCGCCCCCCTCGGGCAGCACGGCGGCGATTTCGTCGTCGGCGACGCCTTTCTGCCGCAACTCCTGCTTCAGCCGTGCATTGCCGTAACGCCCGGCCCGCGCCACGACGCGCTGGGCGGCGTAGCGGGTATCGGAGAGCAGGCGTTCGCTTTGCAGGGTTTCGAGCACGGCGTCGAGTTCTTCCTCGGATTCGGCATGTGCGGCGAGCTTGCCTTTCAACTCGGCCCGGCTGTAATCACGCCGGGTGAGCAGTTGCAGGGCTCGCACGCGCAAGTCAGCCATGCCGATCAGGCGTCCGCCTTGGCTTTGGTCGGCTTGATCACGTTGGTGCTGGCCGCTTCGCGGATGCCGGCCTCGATCTCGGCGGCGATTTCCGGATTGGCCTTGAGGAATTCGCGGGCATTGTCCTTGCCCTGGCCGATTTTCTCGCCCTTGTAGGCGTACCAGGCACCGGACTTGTCGACCAGCTTGTGGGCGACGCCCATTTCGACGATTTCGCCCTGGCGGGAAATACCCTCGCCGTACAGGATGTCGAAGATGGCTTCGCGGAACGGGGGAGAAACCTTGTTCTTGACGACCTTGACCTTGGTTTCGCTGCCGATGACCTCGTCGCCCTTCTTGATCGAGCCGATGCGGCGGATGTCGAGGCGGACGGAGGCGTAGAACTTCAGCGCATTGCCGCCGGTGGTGGTTTCCGGCGAGCCGAACATGACGCCGATCTTCATGCGGATCTGGTTGATGAAGATGACCAGCGTGTTGGTCTTCTTGATGTTGGCGGTCAGTTTGCGCAGGGCTTGCGACATCAGGCGGGCGTGCAGGCCAACCATCTGGTCGCCCATCTCGCCTTCGATTTCGGCACGCGGGGTGAGGGCAGCGACCGAGTCGACGATGATGATGTCGACCGAGCCGGAACGCACCAGCATGTCGGCAATTTCCAGCGCCTGTTCGCCGGTGTCCGGCTGCGAGATCAGCAGGTCGGAGACATTGACGCCGAGCTTTTGCGCATATTGCGGGTCGAGTGCGTGTTCGGCATCGATGAAGGCCGCTGTGCCGCCCAGTTTCTGCATTTCGGCGACGACCTGCAGGCAGAGCGTGGTCTTGCCGGAGGATTCCGGGCCGTAGATTT
>CAZDRS010000492.1:0-1898 GCA_964507585.1 uncultured Dechloromonas sp. | reverse complement strand
ATCGAGACCAAGGATGGCCCGGTGATCTGGGAAGACCATTTCTACCCCGAGATCATCGACCCGGAAACCGGCGAAGTGCTGCCCGATGGCGAAGAGGGCGAGCTGGTGTTCACCTCGCTGACCAAGGAAGCCTTTCCGGTCATCCGCTACCGCACCCGCGACCTGACCCGCCTGCTGCCGCCGACCGCCCGCTCCTTCCGCCGTATCGGCAAGATCACCGGCCGCTCCGACGACATGCTGATCATCCGCGGTGTCAATGTGTTCCCGACCCAGATCGAGGAACAGATCCTGCGCGACCAGCGCCTGTCCGGCAACTACCAGGTTGTCGTCACCCGCGACGGTCACCTCGACAACCTTGAAGTCCGTTGCGAACTCCAGCGCGAACTGTCCGGCCGTCTGGCACCGGCCGACGTCCAGGCCATCGGCAAGGAACTGCAGCACCGCATCAAGACCATCATCGGCGTGTCGACCAAGATCACCGTGATGGAATTCGACGGCATCCCGCGCACCCAGGTCGGCAAGGCCAAGCGTGTGCTGGATGAACGGCCGAAACAGAACTGAAAAACTTGACGCGGATTGTGCGGATCAAGGGATGAACGCGAATCAAACCCGAAAAAAATCCGCGTTTATCCGCCCGATCCGCCTAATCCGCGTTACCCAAACAAGGAAATAGCATGCAAGCATTTATCTGCGACGCCATCCGCACCCCCATCGGCCGCTACGGCGGCGCGCTGGCCGGCGTCCGTGCCGACGATCTCGGCGCCATCCCGCTCAAGGCGTTGATGGAACGCAACCCGCAGGTCGACTGGACTGCGGTCGAGGACATCATCTACGGCTGCGCCAACCAGGCCGGCGAAGACAATCGCAACGTCGCCCGCATGTCCGGCCTGCTCGCCGGGCTGCCGATCGAGGTGCCGGGCACCACGGTTAACCGCCTGTGCGGTTCCGGCATGGATGCGGTCGGCCTCGCCGCCCGCTCGATCAAGGCCGGAGAAACCCACCTGATGATCGCCGGCGGCGTCGAAAGCATGTCGCGCGCCCCGTTCGTGATGGGCAAGGCGGAATCTGCCTTCTCCCGTCAGGCCGCCATCTTCGACACGACCATCGGCTGGCGCTTCATCAACCCGCTGATGAAGAAGCTGTACGAAACCCACTCGATGCCGCAAACCGCCGACAACGTCGCAGCCGATTTCAACATCTCGCGTGCCGACCAGGATGCCTTCGCGCTGCGTTCGCAACAGCGCTGGGCAGCCGCCCACGCCGCCGGCCGCTTCGCCGACGAACTGGTGCCGGTGGTCATCCCGCAGAAGAAGGGCGACCCGAAGGTGGTCGATACCGACGAGCACCCGCGCCCGGACACCACGCTGGAGATGCTGGCCAAGCTGAAGGGCGTGAACGGCCCCGAGCTGAGTGTTACCGCCGGTAACGCTTCCGGCGTCAACGACGGCGCCTGCGCCTTGCTGCTCGCCTCCGAAGCCGCTGCCGGCCAATACGGGTTGAAGCCGCTGGCCCGTGTCGTCGGCATGGCGACGGCCGGCGTGCCGCCGCGCATCATGGGCTTCGGCCCGGCGCCGGCAGTGCGCAAGGTGCTGGCGCAGACCGGCCTGAGCCTGGCGCAGATGGATGTCATCGAACTGAACGAAGCCTTTGCCGCACAAGGCCTGGCAGTGATGCGCGATCTCGGCCTGGCCGACGATGCGGCGCATGTGAATCCCAACGGCGGCGCCATCGCCCTGGGCCATCCGCTCGGCATGAGCGGCGCCCGCCTAGTGACGACCGCCGCCTATGAACTCAAACGCCGTGGCGCTCGCTACGCCCTGTGCACCATGTGTATCGGTGTCGGGCAGGGCATCGCAATGGTGATCGAAAGAGTCTGAGCAAGCTTTTGCCGTCATTCC
>CAZDRS010000491.1:0-1899 GCA_964507585.1 uncultured Dechloromonas sp. | reverse complement strand
GCGACGACCTGCAGGCAGAGCGTGGTCTTGCCGGAGGATTCCGGGCCGTAGATTTCGACGACACGACCGCGCGGCAAACCGCCGACGCCGAGCGCAATATCCAGACCGAGCGAGCCGGTCGACACAACCTGGATGCCTTCGTCGATTTCGGCATCGCCCATTTTCATAATGGAGCCTTTGCCGAATTGCTTTTCGATTTGTTGCAGTGCTGCGGCGAGCGCTTTTGCCTTGTTGTCGTCCATGGGATTACCTCGGAAATTTGAGCGGATTATGGCACAGGGGCCAAGGATGGAATAGAAATTGCAGGAAACCTTGCAGCCGGGCGGAATCAAACGCGGTATATTTCGCGCCACAGCCCGGCCAGACATACTGTGTATACATACAGTACATTGGCCACCCATTTTTTGGCAAGCGAATTCTTCATGCCGATCAGACATTTATCCGCTCTCGCCCTGCTCCTCGCCGGCACGGCTGCACTGGCCGAACCGGCACCATGGTACTGGTGGGTCAGCCAGCTCGATGGCAGCCGGGTGTGCAACCAGACCTCGCTCGGCGAAGGCTGGATCCAGGAACCGAAGCCCTTCAAGGATGCGCACTGCCGCGTGCCTTACCCGACCCGATGACAGCCTACCTGCCCCCTCCGCCCGGCGCCTCGCCGGTTATTTTTGCCGACGACTATCTGATCATTGCCGAAAAGCCCTGCGGCCTGCTGTCGGTGCCCGGTCGCGGCGAGCACAAGGCAGATTGCCTGCTCAGCCGCGTGCAGCAGGAATACCCGGATGCGCTGACCGTGCATCGGCTGGACATGTCGACCTCCGGCATCCTCGTCTTTGCGCGCGGCGCGGAGATGCACCGCCGGCTGTCGAAGATGTTCCAGGATCGGCAGGTGGACAAGCTCTACGTCGCGGTGCTCTATGGCCTGCTGCCCTACGACGAGGGCGGCGTCGACCTGCCGCTGATCGTCGATTGGCCGAACCGCCCGAAGCAAAAGGTCGATTTCGACTTGGGCCGGCCGTCGCAGACCCGCTTCCGCGTGCTCAGCCGCGATAGCGAAAAGCAGACGACCCGCGTCGCGCTGGAGCCGGTCACCGGCCGCTCGCACCAGTTGCGGGTGCATATGATGTCGCTGCAACACCCCATCCTCGGTGACGACCTGTATGGTGGGCCGGCGGAAAAAATGGCCGACCGCCTGCTGTTGCATGCCATGGATCTCGGCTTCAAGCACCCGGAAACCGGGGAGCGCATGGATTTTCACAGCGAGCCACCCTTCTGACGCCGAAAAACGCGCAATAACCTTATAATCCGCGCAATTTCAGTCCCTTAGCTTGTCGATTGTGCGCTCATGCTGATCTGGTTCGTCGTCCTCTACCTGCTCGTCTCCATCGGCATCGGCCTCTTTGCGGCAACCCGCGTCCATAGTGCCAAGGACTTCGCCGTCGCCGGCCGCCACCTGCCGCTGCCGGTGGTCACCGCCACGGTCTTCGCCACCTGGTTCGGTGCCGAGGCGGTATTCGGGGTTTCCGCCACCTTTGTGAAGGAAGGCCTGGGCGGCGTCGTCGCCGATCCGTTCGGCTCGTCCTTGTGCCTGATCATCGCCGGCTTCTTCTTCGCCGGTAAGCTGTACAAACTCAATATCCTGACCCTGGGCGACTATTTCCGCCTGCGCTACAACCGCACGGTCGAAGTGCTGACCACGCTGTGCATCGTCGCCAGCTACCTCGGCTGGGTCTCGGCGCAGATCAAGGCGCTCGGGCTGGTCTTCAATGTCGTGACGGCCGATTTCATCAGCCAGACGGCCGGCATGATCCTCGGCGCCGCCATCGTGCTGACCTACACCACCTTCGGCGGCATGCTGTCGGTGGCCATCCTCGATTTCGTGCAGATGGGCGTCATCATGGG
>CAZDRS010000490.1:0-1899 GCA_964507585.1 uncultured Dechloromonas sp. | reverse complement strand
GCTTCTCCGGCGGCACCTCCGGCCTGTCCATCGGCCACGCCTCGCCGGAAGCGGCGGACGGCGGCGCCATCGGCCTGGTCGAGGAGGGCGATACCATCGAGATCGACATCCCGAATCGCCGCATCCATCTCGCCGTGTCCGACGAGGTGCTGGCCAAGCGCCGTGCCGCCATGGACGCCAAGGGCGATGCCGCCTGGCAGCCGGTCAGCCGCGAGCGCACGGTTTCCGCCGCCCTGCAGGCCTACGCCCTGATGGCCACCTCGGCCGACAAGGGCGCGGTGCGCGACGTCAAGCAAATCCAGCGCCGTAAATGACCTTGGCTGCCTGGCTCGGTTTTCTGGTTGCCGCAATCGTCATCGCGGTGACCCCCGGGCCGGGCGCCGTGATCAGCATGAGCACCGGCATGCGCCACGGCTACTGGGCGGCGCTCACCGCCATCCTCGGCCTGCAGGCTGCCATCCTGCTCCAGTTGGCGGTCGTCGGGCTTGGTCTGGGGGCGTTGCTGGCAGCCTCCGAAACAGCCTTCCTGGTTGTCAAGTTCGTCGGTGCCGCCTATCTCGTCTGGCTCGGTATCCAGAAATGGCGGGCCCAACTCCTTCCAGTCGATGCCGATGCTCCCCCCGATCATCGCCAAGGCTTGTTCCTGCAGGGCTTGCTGGTAAATCTGACCAACCCCAAGGCCATCATCTTCATTGGCGCGCTTGTTCCCCAGTTTGTCGATCCGGCAGCCGAGCAACTGCCGCAATACCTGCTCATCGCGGTCACGCTGTGCCTGACCGACATCGCCGTAATGTCCTGCTACGCGCTGGCCGCCGCCCGCCTGGGCCGCTGGTTGCACGATCCGAAGATGCTGCGTACGCAAAATCGTCTGTTCGGTAGCCTGTTCGTATCGGCCGGCGCATTGCTGGCAATTTCGTCGCGCCCTTCATAAGCGTTTGCAGTCAACCGGCGACCTCCCGGCGCGTTAATTGCGCACGGATGCAATAACCGGATTGGCTTCCCTCCTTGGTTTGCAAGGGATAGAAAAGGGTTCTATCATCCGAAGTTGATTTACCCACCAACCGACAAACGGAGCGAGAGAATGAAAGCTGTTTATGTTGCCATGATGGCTGCCGCTGGTATCGTGATGGCCAGTCAGGCTCAGGCCGACGAAGCCCTGGCCAAGGCCAAGAACTGCATGTCCTGCCACGCCATCGACAAGAAACTGGTTGGCCCGGCCTACAAGGAAGTTGCTGCCAAGTACAAGGGCGATGCCAAGGCTCCCGCCATGCTGGCTGCCAAGGTCAAGGCCGGTGGCAAGGGCACCTGGGGCCAGATCCCGATGCCGCCGAACAACGTCACCGAAGACGAAGCCAAGAAGCTGGTCGCCTGGGTTCTGTCCCAGAAGTAATTTCGCTTCACTTACGCAAAAGCCGGCTATATGCCGGCTTTTGCGTTTTTAGGTGTTGACAGGGTGGTCGGTCGTCCGGATAATCTCGGGTTCTTCCGGAGGGATACCCAAGCGGTCAACGGGAACAGACTGTAAATCTGTCGGCTCAGCCTTCGAAGGTTCGAATCCTTCTCCCTCCACCAGATTGAATGCTGTAGCGGCCAGTGCTGCGGGCGTAGGGTTTTGCGGGTGTAGCTCAATGGTAGAGCTGAAGCCTTCCAAGCTTAAGACGAGGGTTCGATTCCCTTCACCCGCTCCACGACACGGTACGGCTGGAGTTTTAAGGTAGGCCCATGTGGCTCAGTGGTAGAGCACTCCCTTGGTAAGGGAGAGGTCGGCAGTTCGATCCTGCCCATGGGCACCACCGATTAGCTTGGATTCTGGATTTTTATTTATCTGATTATTGAGGAACTGGAATGGCTAAGGAAAAATTCGAGCGTACGAAACCGCACGTAAACGTTGGCACGATT
>CAZDRS010000489.1:0-1902 GCA_964507585.1 uncultured Dechloromonas sp. | reverse complement strand
CTCGCCATTACCAGACCGACGAGCGGCTGTACGACAACTTCACCAAGCAGACCGGTATCAAGATCAACCGGATCGACGGCAAGGAGGATGAGCTGATGGAGCGCATCCGCAACGAAGGAGCCAACAGCCCGGCCGATGTGTTCATCACCGTCGATGCGACGCGCCTGGCCGTGGCGGATTCGCTGGGCCTGTTCGCGCCGGTCAGGTCGAAGGTGCTGGAAAGCCGTATTCCGGCGCATCTGCACACCGATACCTGGTTCGCCTTCTCGACCCGGGCCCGCGTCATCATCTACAACCGCAGCGCGGTCAAGGCGGAGGATGTGCAGACCTACGAGTCGTTGGCCGACCCGAAGCTCAAGGGCAAGCTGTGCAGCCGTTCCGGTGCCCACCCCTACAACCTGTCGCTGGTCGCTTCGCTGATCGCCCACGATGGCGAGGCCAAGGTCGAGGAATGGGCCAAGGGCGTTGTCGCCAACTTCGCCCGGGCGCCGAAGGGGGGCGATACCGATCAGATCAAGTCGGTGGCGACCGGCGAATGCGCTGTTGCCGTATCGAATACCTATTACCTGGCCCGCCTGATCCGTTCCGACAAGCTCGAGGAGCGCCGCATGATGGAGCGGGTCGGCATCGTCTGGCCCAACCAGGCAAATCGCGGCACGCATATCAACATTTCCGGCGCCGGCATGGTCAAGACCGCGAAAAACCCTGAGGCGGCCGTCAAGTTCCTGGAGTACCTGGCCAGCGACGAAGCCCAGCGTTATTTTGCCGACGGCAACAACGAGTGGCCGGTGGTGCCGAGCGTGGCAACCAACAATCCGGCGCTGGAGGCGATGGGCAAGTTCAAGGCCGATAAGCTGCCGATCGGCACGCTGGCCAAGAACGTCGTGGCTTCACAGAAACTGCTCGACCGTGCGGGGTATCGTTGATGCGTCACAATATGCAACGTCGTGAATTCCTGAAATTGGCCGCTGCCTTCGGCCTTCTGGCCCAAGGTGGCCTGGCCCTGGCAGCTGGCGAACAGGAAGCGAAAAGCGCTCGTATCGCCGCTGCCTGGCGCGGGCCGAACCCAACCGATACCTATTATGCCGGCATTCTGCTCGCCGACTGGGAACGCAAGAAGCTGGAGATTCTTCATGCGGCCCCCTTGCCGACCCGCCCGCATGGCCTGCTGCCCGAACCGGATGGCAGCCTGCTGGTGGTCGGTGTGCGGCCGGGTACCTGGCTGATGCGCATCGACCCGGCCGGGAACATCGCCACGCAGCTCGACATCCCCGCCAGCGCCGATGTCTTGCTCAACGGTCACGCCATCCATGACCGGACGGGCGAATTCGTTTTCACCAGCGAAACCGATTTTGCTTCCGGGCGAGGGCGGATCGGCGTGCGCGACCGGCAGACCCTGAAGAAGCTGGACGAATGGGATAGCGCTGGCCTCGAACCGCACCAGTTGTTGCTCGATGCCGACGGACACCTGGTGCTTGCCAACGGCGGCATTCCGCGTAACCGGGCAGACAAGAAATTCGATCTGCAACGCATGGATTCCTCGCTCGTCCGCTTCGATGGCCGCACCGGCAAGTTGCTGCGCCAGTGGAAGCTGGACGACAGCCGGCTCAGCCTGCGCCACCTGGCATGGAGTAGCGCGCCCGACGGCGAGCGTCGCCTGGGCGTGGCCATGCAGGCCGAGCATGGCGACCCGGCGCAACGCAGTCGGGCACCGCTACTGGCGGTACTGGAGGGCGACACCCTGAGCGTACCGACGCGGGCCAACGATGGTTTTGGCTACGGCGGCGACCTGGCGGCGGCGTACAACGGCGGTTTCGTGGTTTCCAGCAACCAGGCCGGCCTGGCCCAGCTCTGGCACCCGGGCGCGCCGGAGAAACTGACGCCGGTCGTCGAATTGCAGGA
>CAZDRS010000488.1:0-1919 GCA_964507585.1 uncultured Dechloromonas sp. | reverse complement strand
GAGGGCCAGCGCCGCTATGTCGAATCGCTGTCGGCCTACGCCCGGCAGTTCCTGCAGTTGATGGAAAAGCCCGATGTCGACCTGATCGAAGGCCTGTCGCCAGCCATTTCCATCGAGCAGAAGGCGACCTCGCACAACCCGCGCTCGACGGTCGGCACGGTTACCGAGATCCACGACTACCTGCGCCTGCTCTACGCCCGCGCCGGCACGCCGTATTGCCCTGAGCACAACCAGCCGCTGGAGGCGCAGACGGTGTCGCAGATGGTCGATACGGTGCTCGCCCTGCCGGCCGAAACCAAGCTGATGATCCTCGCCCCGGTGGTCGCCAATCGCAAGGGCGAGCAGCTGGAGCTGTTCACCGAACTGCGCGCCCAGGGCTTCGCCCGCATCCGCGTCGACGGCACCGTCTATGAAATCGACGCCGTGCCCAAGCTGGCCAAGACGCAGAAGCACACCGTCGATGTCGTGGTCGACCGCCTGAAGGTGCGCGACGACATGCGCCAGCGCCTGGCCGAGTCCTTCGAAACGGCGCTGCGCCATGCCGATGGTCGGGCCATCGCACTGGAAATGGACAGCAACGTCGAGCACCTGTTCTCGGCCAAATTCGCCTGCCCGGTCTGCTCCTATGCCTTGCAGGAGCTGGAACCGCGCCTCTTTTCCTTCAACAACCCGATGGGCGCCTGCCCGAAGTGCGACGGCCTTGGCGTCATCCAGTTCTTCGACCCCAAGCGCGTCGTCACCGGCCCGCAACTGTCGCTGGCCGCCGGCGCCATCCGCGGCTGGGACAAGAAGAACCAGTTCTATTTCCAGATCATCGAATCGCTCGCCGCGCACTACGATTTCTCGGTCGATACGCCCTGGCAGGAACTGCCGGAAAACGTGCGCCAGATCATCCTCTACGGCTCCGGCAGCCAGTCGATCAACATCCGCTACCTGAACGAAAAGGGTACCCGCTTCGAGCGCACGCACACCTTCGAGGGCATCATTCCCAACCTTGAACGGCGCTACCGGGGCAGCGACTCGACCGCCGTGCGCGAGGAACTGGCCAAATACATCAGCAATTCGACCTGCCCGACCTGCTCCGGCACCCGCCTGCGCACCGAGGCCCGCCATGTCCGCGTCGGCGACAAGACGCTGCACGAAATCAGCCGCCTGCCGCTCGGCGAGGCGCGCAACTACTTCAACTGCCTGACGTTGACCGGCGCCAAGGCGCAGGTGGCCGAGAAGATCCTCAAGGAAATCACCGCCCGCCTCTCCTTCCTGATCAACGTCGGCCTCGACTACCTGTGCCTGGAACGCTCGGCCGAGACGCTGTCCGGTGGCGAGGCGCAGCGCATCCGGCTCGCCTCGCAGATCGGCTCTGGGCTGACCGGCGTCATGTACGTCCTCGACGAGCCGTCCATCGGCCTGCACCAGCGCGACAACGACCGCCTGCTCGACACGCTGAAGAACCTGCGCGACATGGGCAACACCGTGCTCGTCGTCGAACACGACGAGGACGCCATCCGCAGCGCCGACTACGTGGTCGACATCGGCCCCGGCGCCGGCGTGCATGGCGGCAGCGTGGTCGCCGAGGGCACCCCGGCCCAGGTCGCCGCCAACCCGGCGTCGATGACCGGCGACTACCTGTCCGGCCGCAAGGCCATCCTGCCCCCCAAGAAACGCCGGCAGCCCAACCCGGACAAGCAGCTCAAGGTCGTCGGCGCCTACGGCAACAACCTGCGCGACGTCACGCTGGAAATCCCCGGCGGGCTGTTCACCTGCGTCACCGGCGTCTCCGGCTCGGGCAAGTCGACGCTGATCAACGACACGCTGTACGCCGCGGCCGCCAAGCATCTCTACGGCTCGACCGCCGAGCCGGCGCCGCACAAGGAGATCGTCGGCCTCGACCTGTTCGACAAGGTGATCAACGTCGACCA
>CAZDRS010000487.1:0-1921 GCA_964507585.1 uncultured Dechloromonas sp. | reverse complement strand
TTCCTCCAGACCAACCCGCCGCGACAGCAAAGTTAACTGGCGATCTACTTCTTCCGGCAATTTGTCCTCAGCCAGGCATCCCGCAAGGAGAATGAGTTGGCGTTTGAACCGAGTCCCTTCCATGTTGCCCGACAGCAGCCATTCCAGTTGATTGGCAAGAATTCCATCCATGATTACTCGTCCTTGTTATATGGGTTGCCGATATGCCCATTTTTACGGGGAGGTGTGACATCATGTGTGGCACTGCGTCTGCGAACTCGGCTAACGAAGGCCTTTCAAGGTGCAACGCTAGTTGTCACGCCACCTCGCTAACCTTGCCGGAATAAGTGGCGGGGGACGAAAGATTACCAAGACAATTCATTGAGAATGTGATGCCAGAGCAAGATTTGATTGCAACCAGCCAACGCCGAAATCTAATCCTCGAGGGCGTGCGGCGCTTAAGCAAGACACGCAGCTGGGTAACCCAGCGCGATATCCTGGCAGATCTGAGGGGACAGGGTTACGACGTCCAAAAGCATCAGGTTTTGCGTGATTTGAAAGCCTTGGTTCAAATTCATTCGGAACTTGAGTGTTACGCTACATCTGATGAAGATGGTGTGCCTCGGCGGGGGCTCGAATACGGCTACCGTTGGGTGGCTCGCGATGCACCGCCCGAAACAGGGCTTTCCATTCCGGAAGCGCTCTCGTTGGTGATGGTCGCGAGGCATTTAAAACAAGCCTTGCCAGCCACCTTGTCTGGAGCCTTGCAAAAGCTGTTTGAACGGGCAGAAGGCACGCTGAACCTGCAGCAGAAAAACGGCGTTGCACACTGGCAAGATATGGTCGGTGTTGTGCCCCCAACACAGTCAATGCTGCCGCCACGCATTCCTGATGAGGTAATTCAGGTGATCCATCAGGCCTTGATCGCCAAGGAGCAATTTCGGGGTGTTTATCGGAATGCCTCTGGAGACGAAGAGGAGCGCCTTCTTCACCCGTTGGGCATTATGGTTCGAGAGCCGTCGATTTACCTGATTGCAGTGGCAGATGGCTACTATGATCCGCGAATATACGCGCTGCATCGTTTCATCACGGCCCAGCGCGAGCATTTGCCAATTTCTCCTCCGGAGGGCTTTTCTTTGCCTGCATTCCTAGAGGAGCAAGGTAATTTCGGAACGGGCAAATGGCTCACCCTAAAAGCTGCCGTATGCGAGCACTTAGGTCGAATTCTCGAGGAAACCCCGCTGGGGCACGGGCAGCTATTGGGCGAGCCTGATGAAGATGGGTGGCGCCCTCTGCAGGTCAAGGTTCGGGATAATTGGCAGCTAAAATGGTGGTTGTTGGCTCAGGCTGACAGGATATGGATTAAGGGGCCACGGCAGTTGAGGGAACGTATTTACGAACGTGCCTGTAGTGTTGTGGAAATGTATGAGTCTGGGACGGAATAACGCCAGCCCCAATTTTTTGATCGAGTTTCGAATATGTCTTCCTAAGAAAATTTCTGCTACAAGATCCTTAATACCTACGGCTTAATCGTCGACTTCGAGGGCGAACAGCACCGCAGCAATGTCCCATCACCCGTCAAAGGTGAAAATTTCTCGCAATGGAAACACCGCGTGCTTGGCGACGAGGTTAGTAATGTTGTTGTGTATGCACCCTATGCACCCAGAGGTAACAAGAAAATTCAAACATTGCAGGCTGAAGCCAGTGCGGAACATCTGGAAAAGACCTTCAGGCTATTGAAAAAGAACTTTGCAAAGCAAAAAGCTATCGAGGTTAGCGTTGCCAAGGAAGTGACCGCTCTTGCCTTTGCTAGCGTTCCAAAAAATACGCTGCAAGACCTTGTCGATAAGTTTTACGAATCGTTGGAGCCTTCGGTTCAGGAGTTTTTTCAGAACTGTCTGGCATCAATGGAAACGGATATCGATACCGAAACCTTGATTCG
>CAZDRS010000486.1:0-1936 GCA_964507585.1 uncultured Dechloromonas sp. | reverse complement strand
CCGCGAGCGCCTGTTCCTGTCCGACAAGGCCGTGTTCGATGGCAGCGTCGCCATCCGGGGCGGTGTTCCGGTGTGCTGGCCGCAGTTTGCCGGGCTGGGTGATTTGCCCAAACATGGTTTCGTCCGCACCATGCCATGGCAGCTTGGTGCCCAGCGTTGTGGCGACGATTACGCATTGCTCACCCTCGAACTGAGCGACGATGAAAAGACCCGTGCCCTGTGGCCGCACGCCTTCCGGCTCGAACTGACAGTCATGCTCGAAGCCGACCGTATCGACCTCGAACTGTCGGTGACCAATACCGGCGGCACCGAATTCGCCTTTACCGGTGCCTTGCACACCTATCTGCGCGTCGTGCAGGTCGAGGACGTTACGCTGGAAGGCCTGTACGGCCACGAATATCGCGATGCCGCCAAGGGCGATGCGGTGATCCGCGATACCGGTACGCACATTGCCGTCGAAGCTGAAATGGATCGCGTCTATCGCCGGGTCAAGCGGCCGCAATTGCTGCAGGCCGGCAACCTGAGCCTGGCTACCCAGAGCCAGGGCTTTCCCGATGTCGTGGTGTGGAACCCATGGGTCGACAAGTGCGCTGCGCTGGCCGACATGCCGGCCGATGGCTGGCGGCACATGCTGTGTGTCGAAGCGGCGGCCGAGCAGCCGGTGGTTGTGGCGGCTGGCGACGAGTGGTACGGCCGGCAGACCCTGGTTGCCGTGTGACGCGAATTTGATGTGCATTAGGGCGCCCGGCGGGGCGCTCCGTTAGGCTCGCCGCGTGGGCGGCGATTCCGTCGCCAGGTAACCTGTGGAGCGCCGATGAACGCCCAAAAGCTCAACCTTGATCGCCTGTTCGACGCCCTGGCCGATGGCTGGCGCGTCGCCAATGCCAGTCGTGGTGTCAGCATCGCCTACAGCAGCATTTTCGTGCTGGGCGGTGTGCTGATCATCGGCGGCCTGCTGTCCCGCGGCTGGACGCCTTTCGTCATTGCGGCGGCGGGTGCCTTCATGCTGTTCGGGCCGGTCGTCCTGGCCGGTTATTTCGGGATTGCCGCGGCACTGGAAGCTGGGCGGCAGCCGGGTTTGGGCGATGTCGGGGCCGGTTTCGCCGGGGCCAGCCGGGCGATCTGGGCGCTGGCCCTGGTTTGCGGCCTGCTGTTTATGATCTTCGTGACCGATGCGGCCATCCTCTATGCCTACATGATTGGCGACGTGCCGGTGTGGCTGGGCGAGTTGCTCCCGGCAACCGATGGCGTATCGCGCTTCGTGCTGTGGTCGTCGGTGTCGGGCGCCATTGTCGCCTTCCTGCTCTTTACGGTTTCCGCCTTTTCGGTGCCCTTGCTGTGCGAACGACGTGCCGGCTTGGTCGAGGCGGTCGTCGGCAGCGTCAAGGTCGTGTTTGGCAATTTCCTGGTGGCCATGATCTGGGCGGTGCTGTTGTCGACCACCATCATCGCCAGCATTTTGTTCCTGCCTTTGTTGCTCCTCACCTTGCCCTGGCTCGCCTATGCCAGCCGGGCGCTGTATCGCGCTGCGCTGCCGGTCTGAGGCTGATGGCGGCAGGGGTATAATGCGCGGTTTTCCGCCTTCTCCTGCCTGCCGTGTCCGCTCTCGACCAAGAAATCTCCCGCCGCCGCACCTTTGCCATCATTTCCCACCCCGACGCGGGTAAAACCACCCTGACCGAAAAGCTGTTGTGGTTCGGCGGCGCCATCCAGGTGGCCGGCGAAGTGCGTGCCCGCAAGGCCTCGCGCCACGCGACCTCGGACTGGATGGAACTGGAAAAGCAGCGCGGCATCTCGGTGACCTCGTCGGTCATGCAGTTCCCGTACCGCGAGTGCATGATCAACCTGCTCGACACGCCGCGCCACGAGGACTTCTCGGAAGACACTTACCGCACGCTGACCGCCGTCGACTCGGCGGTGATGGTCATCGACTCGG
>CAZDRS010000485.1:0-1940 GCA_964507585.1 uncultured Dechloromonas sp. | reverse complement strand
TCGCCTGCATCACGTCGAGCGGTTCGAAGCCGGCGATGACCACCGGCTTGCGGTACTCCTCGGCGAAGAACTCGTAGGGCCGGCTGCCGATGATGGTCGACACGTGGGCCGGGCCGATGAAGCCGTCGAGCGGCACGGTTCCCCACTGGCGCACCTCGGGCGACTCGAGAATGCTGGAGATGGCCGACGGCGTCAGCACGTGGCAGCAGAGCACCGAGAAGTTTTTCAGGCCGAGGGCTGCCGCCTGCTTGATGGCTACGGCCGTCGGCGGGGTGGTCGTTTCGAAGCCGATGGCGAAGAAGACGACCTGCTTGTCCGGGTTCTTTTGTGCCAGCGCCACGGCGTCGGCACTCGAATACACCATGCGGATGTCGCCACCACGGGCCTTGGCCTTCATCAGCGACAGGCCGTTGGAGGCCGGCACACGCAGGCAATCGCCATAGGTGCACAGCGTGACGCCCTGCTCCAGCGCCAGCCGGATGGCCTGGTCGACACGGCCGATAGGCAGCACGCAGACCGGGCAACCCGGGCCGTGGATCATCTTGACGTTGGGCGGCAGCAGGTCGGAAACGCCGTAACGCGAGATGGCGTGCGTATGGCCGCCGCAGAATTCCATGAAATGGTAGCTGCGCGCCGGATCGGCCTCTGCCCTGATGGTAGCGGCGATGGTCTGGGCGACCTCGCCGTCGCGGTATTCGTCGATGTACTTCATCAGTGCACGGTGATGTCGCCGTCAGCGGGCAGTTCGCCCATCTCGGCGAACAACTTGAGGGTCTTTGCCGCTTCTTCCGGATCGAGCTTGTTCAGCGCATAGCCGACATGGACGATCACGTAGTCGCCCACCGCCACGCCATCGAGCAAGGCCAGCGAGATTTCCTTCTTGACGCCGGCCAGGTCGACCAGGGCATTGTCGTCGGGGCGCAGTTCAACGACCTGCGCGGGAATCGCGAGACACATCCGCGTTGCTCCTCAATATCGTTTTTCTTGAGGCAGAGTCTACCTGCCCTGGTTCAATTTCGCTTGCCGGCCAGGCGGCGGAAAAAGCCGCGCCGGGAAACTTCCGGCTTTTCTTCCAGCGTCGGCTCCGGCGTCGCCTGCGGGGTAGCCGGTGGCGTCGCAAAGACGGTCTTGATCGCATCGGCGGCAACGAAGCGCGCCGTGGCCATGTCCGGCAGCTTGTCGACCGGTGCGATGAGCGGGCAGTACTGGTAAGGGCCGATGTCCGGATCGTCGTCGGCAATGAACTGCATGGTGCCGCAAGGAAGGTTCAGATAGCGCCGTTCGCCGGCCGGAATGTCGCCCCACAGTTCGCCGCCGCCGGAAACCAGCAGCAGGTTGAGAAACCACGGCGTGATGACGACACCCAGCCAGTCACCCTCCAGGCGCTGGAAGCCAATCGCCTCCACCGACAAGGCCGCGTTGACGAAGGGCAGATCCCGCATCCGGGTTTCCCATACATTGCGGTAGTGCGCTTCGAGCCAGGCCGTCGGGTCGTCCTCGCGCGGAACGGCGGGGCGGATGGGCGGCGGTTGCAGGGCGGGCTGGCGGATACGTTCAGTCATGCGGGCGGTTCAGATCCTGGAAATGCTGGCTCGGGTCGAAATCGCCTTCCAGCGAAGCGGCCAGGGCGGAGAGCGCATCCTCGATCAGTTGCCGCTGCTCATCCTCGACCACTTCCTTGGCCAGGCCGAGCGAGGTGAGCACCCAGGTGCCGACCGGCTGCGGGCCGATCAGCATCATGTTGATGCGCTCGCGCTGGCCATCGCGTTCGACCCAGGCGAAGTCACCGGCATTGTCGCCGCTGCCTTCCCATTCGACAACGCGCTTGGGGATCGACAGGCACATCAGCCACGCGCCTCGGCCTTGATGCCCAGCGCCGCCAGTTCGGCCAGCGTCATGGCGACCAGTTCCGGCACCTTGGCCGCCACTTCCGGCGACAG
>CAZDRS010000484.1:0-1949 GCA_964507585.1 uncultured Dechloromonas sp. | reverse complement strand
GAGGGGATTCCGCTGTCGCTGGTCATGCTCGATATCGACTACTTCAAGCGGGTGAACGATACCTACGGCCACCAGGTTGGCGATGAGGTGTTGCGCATGCTGGCGGCCACGCTGTCGGCCGATGTGCGGGCCGAAGATGTGGCTTGCCGCTACGGCGGTGAGGAATTCCTGATCCTCTTGCCCAACATGCCTTTGGAAACTGCGATGTTGCGGGCCGAGGCCTGGCGGGCAGCCGTTGAGCGGCTGGCCATCGCCCATGGCGATTTTGTGCTGACCTTCACCATTTCCCTCGGCGTTTCGGCCTATCCGGATCATGGCAAGACGCCCGACGATCTGACGCGCTGCGCTGACCAGGCGCTCTACAAGGCCAAGCGCGAGGGCCGCAACCGGGTCGCAGTTCACTGCGACTGAGCGGCGCCCCGGGTATCCGGGCAGTGCCGGATTTTCCCTGAGCGGTATTCCACTTTTTACCACAGCGGCATGGCAGTGGTGAGGTGGGTTTTGATCTCCATCAACTCCTAATAAGTCACTTTAAGTGTCGATTTTCGCACGTTGATTTTTAAGGGAAAAATTTGTTGTAAATTCCTGATAAAAGCACTCGTAAGTCCTTGTTGCATAAGAAAAAAATCGTGATTTCGCTATTGACGGAGCCGGGTTGTTGCTCTAAAGTGGGTAAACGTGTTGAAAAGTGGGTAAACGGGGAGCGGGACAAGGGATGTTCGAGGGGGCTGCAGCACTCAGTCTGGATGCGAAAGGGCGGCTTGCCATTCCGGCAAGGCATCGCGAAGCCCTGCTCGCCGCCAGCGAGGGTTCGCTCGTCCTGACGGCGCATCCGCACCGCTGCCTGCTGCTTTACCCGTCGCCGGCCTGGCAGCCGATCCGCGATCAGATTCTCAAGGCATCCAGCCTCGATCCACGCGCGGCGTCGATCAAGCGCGTGCTGGTTGGTAATGCCCGTACCGAGGAGCCGGATTCGGCTGGCCGTATCCTGATTGCGCCGGAGTTGCGTGACTACGCCCAGTTCGAGAAGACCGTCTATCTGGTCGGCATGGGCTCCCATTTCGAAATCTGGAGCGAGGCGGGCTGGCGTAAGCAGAACGACTTGGCAGCGGAGGCGCTGTCTGGCGACCTGCCGCCCGGCTTCGGAGATCTGGTGCTGTGACGGCGAGCAGCGCCCACGTCACGGTGCTGCTCGAGGAGGCGGTGGAGGCCCTGGCGATCAAAGCCGACGGCACCTACGTTGACGCCACCTTCGGGCGGGGCGGCCATAGCCGCCGGATTCTTTCCTGTTTGAACGAGCAAGGGCGCCTAGTGGCGCTCGATCGCGATCCGCAGGCGATTGCCGCGGGCGAGGCGATCGCCGATTCCCGTTTTCAGTTGGTGCATCGTGCCTTTGGTGAATTGGCCGAGGCTGCGGGCGAGGCCGGCGTGTCCGGCGTTGATGGGGTTTTGTTTGATGTGGGGGTGTCGTCGCCGCAAATCGACGACGGGGAGCGCGGCTTTAGCTTTCGCTACGACGCACCGCTCGATATGCGTATGGATACGACGCAGGGCGAGACGGCGGCTGAGTGGCTGGCGCGAGCCGAAGTGAGGGACATAACGGAGGTCATTAGAAACTATGGCGAAGAACGGTTTGCTTTCCAGATTGCAAAGAAGGTTGTGGCTGCTCGGGTCGAACAACCTATTGTCACAACAGGTCAGTTCGCGGCCCTCGTACGCGAGGCCGTGCGCACCCGTGAACCAGGGCAGGACCCGGCGACGCGCAGCTTTCAAGCTCTACGGATTCATATCAACCAAGAGCTCCGCCAGCTGGAGGTAGCACTGCCGCAGGCGCTCGACTTGCTGAAACCGGGCGGCCGCTTGGCGGTAATTTCCTTCCATTCGCTCGAAGACCGCATCGTCAAGACTTTCATGCGGGCGCAATCGACGCCGGATGCCTTGCCGAAGAA
>CAZDRS010000483.1:0-1952 GCA_964507585.1 uncultured Dechloromonas sp. | reverse complement strand
CCATTTTTCTTCACTAGCCTTTATGTTACTATTAAACATCGATGTCTCGGGATCAACATCCACCACTTCAAGCGAACGTGCGCTATTGTCTCGTTTAACCAAATGACCCCGTTTTATTAGACTGTTGATATGTAGCGCAACTGTAGCAACAGAAGTGTAGTCACAGCCAACCATTATTTCACGATAGCTAGGGCTATAGCCATGTTCAGCAATAAACTGAGCAATATATTCCAGTAATAAGCGTTGTTTCTTGGTTGGTCTAATGGTTTGTTTCTCAGACATGGTGTCTTATCCTTGTTGGGTGAGCTGTTTCCTTGAAAACCCAATATTTATACCATAAGTAATTCCATACAGTAAATATCGCAGCCGATATAAACTGGCCAATGTATAGTTCTATACCGTGATCTTTCAGTGTTTTTAGGATCAAATAGCTAAGTAAGAAATTCATGGCAGTAAATACAACATATTTCCATGTCACATCTGTTGTCTTGCGTTTTTTTGAACCACTAAACACCCAGTTGCGCTCAAGTAGAAAATTGATTGTTAACCCTACCCCATTACCTACAATATTTGACCACCATAAACCAATTACCGGTGTTAGAACTAATATTATTATGTAAGCACTCCAAAACCATGCCCCACCTGCCATCATATATTCGGCGACTTGTAATAAAAGTTTTTTAGTCTTTTTGCGTACTTTCATGTTTGTAATTTGTTCTTGTATTCACAATAGTATCATATTTGACTGTTATAATATATAGATGTTATCAAAAAGACATATATTGTTGTACCTATTTATCTGTTTACTCGTGCTAGCGCCATTTTCAAAATACCCATCTATTGCTATCCCGTTATATAACTTTAGCTCTTTTCGAGTTGGCCTATATCAAATATTGACTGGACTGTTTGTAATGTTTAGTGCTATTGACATATATCGTACTAAACATATCAGTATCAACAAAAACGTCATATATCCAGCTATGTTTTTTCTAATTATTTTATGGTTGGGCATCATATGGGCAATCGATAAACCGCGTAGTGTTTTACTCGCTACATCGATAACATTATTATTAGCAACTACCATTTCGGCTTATTGGTTTACGACTAGACGACTCACAAAATCAAACATTAGAACAATCTCAAGTTGGCTACTTATCTCTGGTATAGTATTTAGTATTTTAGCGATTGGACAATTTATAGTCAGCACTATTACCACTCAAACATTTGGCATATTGTGTACAAATTGCACAAATGCAGTTTTTGGCTTCCCGCGTATAAACTTATTTGCAGCCGAACCTCAGTTTTTAGCCAATAGCCTATTGCCTGTATTTTCTGTATCTATATATATTTATTACAAATTTAAAACTAAGCTAGCCTTGTTTTCGCTTT
Source organism: uncultured Dechloromonas sp. (assembly GCA_964507585.1). Lineage (GTDB taxonomy): Bacteria > Pseudomonadota > Gammaproteobacteria > Burkholderiales > Rhodocyclaceae > Azonexus. The sequence continues at coordinate 563 of CAZDRS010000483.1, read as the reverse complement.
TTTTATGCTCAGTAACAATAGCTTTAACATTTTCTAGAGGTGCCTTTGTTGCAGTGTTTATAGGGTTTGGAAGTTTTATTTTCGGCATGGCTCTAGCCAAACAACTATATATAAAAAAACTACTATTGATCATTGTGATTCTATTGGCTAGTTTTATTTTTGGATTCATTTTGCTGATAGCTTCAGCCAGCTATGTTCATAAAAACTCACCAAATATTACGTATGACACTACCAAAACTATGTTAGAACAGTTGTCGCTTGGAAAAATTAATTTGCCCGAAAAAAAACATGCCAGTATTCAACAGGCTACGCCAAGCACCACACCGATAAAGACCGATAATTTTGTTTCACCAGGCCTCATCAAAGCTTCTACTAACGAAAGACTAAGCGCCGCTCAGCTAGCCATAAATGCATGGCAACACAATACACAAACTCTACTCGTAGGTGTTGGAGCTGGAAATCTAGGACCATTTGTTGTTGCCAATATCGACAAAACTGCGCCAAACAACCTAACAGTTTATATATTCTACGTACTACTATTGGCTGAGCTAGGATTAGCTGGC
>CAZDRS010000482.1:0-1964 GCA_964507585.1 uncultured Dechloromonas sp. | reverse complement strand
AAGCCGATCAGGCCTTCTTGAAATCCAGCTTTTCCTTGATACGAGCCGACTTGCCCGAACGCTCGCGCAGGTAGTACAGCTTGGCACGACGAACGTCACCGCGACGCTTCAGTTCGATCGAAGCAACCAGCGGAGAGTAGGTCTGGAACGTACGCTCAACGCCTTCGCCCGAGGAGATCTTGCGGACGATGAAGTTGGAGTTCAGACCACGGTTACGCTTGGCGATAACCACGCCTTCGTAAGCCTGCAGACGCTCGCGGTTACCTTCCTTGACCTTCACCTGAACGACGACGGTGTCGCCCGGGGCGAATGCGGGAATGGTCTTGCCAGCGGAAACGCGGGCGATTTCTTCTTGCTCGAGTTGTTGAATCAGGTTCATGTGAGATCCTTCAATTTATAAACATCTACTCACCGCATTGCTCCTCTCCGGATATTTCCGTGAGGAGTTGCGTCTCTTCCGCGCTCAACACGCGGTGCACCAGTAAATCCGGCCGGCGCTTCCAGGTTCGCGCCAGCGACTGCTTGAGCCGCCAACGACGAATTTTTTTGTGGTCGCCGGACATCAACACGGCCGGCACCGCCTCGCCCTCGTAAATTTCAGGACGGGTGTAGTGCGGACAATCCAGCAAACCACTGACAAACGAATCTTCCACCGCCGAAGCGGCATCTCCAAGCACCCCCGGCAACTGACGGACGACGGCGTCAATCAACACCATCGCCGGCAACTCGCCGCCGGAAAGCACAAAATCCCCGATCGATATTTCTTCATCGACGCAGCGCTCGATCAAACGCTCGTCGATTCCTTCGTAGCGACCGCAAAGAAGGATCACCCCCTCCTCACCGCTCGCCAATTGCATGACCCGTTCATGGGTCAGCGGCGCACCCTGCGGCGAGAGGTAGATCACCCGGCTCTTCGCCAGTCCCGCCTCGCGCTGCTGCAGCTTCGCAGCATTGATCGCCTTCTCCAGCGGCCCCGGCTGCATCAGCATGCCCGGCCCACCGCCAAAGGGGCGATCATCGACCCGCCGCCAGGCATTGTCGGCGAAATCGCGTGGATTCCAACCCTGCCAGACCCAGCGCTGCTCTTCCAGCGCCCGACGGGTGATGCCACTTTGCGTTACCGCCGCAAACATCTCCGGGAAGATGGTCACGCAGTCAAACCGGATTACCGGTTGCTGCCCGCAACTCACCAGTCGCTACCCCACTCCACGCGGATCAGCCCCGCTTCCTTCTCCACCGCCAGCACCACCGCCGAGACAAAGGGCAGCAGGCGTTCGGCGCCATCCTCGCCAACCACGCGCAACACGTCATTGGCACCGGTTTCGATCAGGCCAGCTACCTTGCCGAGCTTCTCGTCCGCGGTATTGACGACTTCCAGGCCGATCAGATCGCCCCAGTAGAACTCGTCTTCGTCAGTCGTCGGCAACGCATCGCGCGGCGCCCCGACCAACACACCCTTCATGGCTTCGGCGGCCGTGCGGTCAGCAATGCCGTCGAGCAGCACTACCACCCCGTCACCATGAACTTTCAAGCCTTTCAGCTTGCATTCACGCCACGGCTCGCCTTCCCTGGCAATCCACCAGACCGGCATTTCAGCCCAATCCAGCGGATCATCCCCGAAGGGGTACAACCTGAGCCAGCCCCGAATCCCGTACGGGTCGGCCAGCCGACCCAGAACGACGATATCGTTGCTGCTCGAAGCCAAAATGACTTAGGCAGCCTTGGCGGCGTTTTGCTTGACCAGGCGAGCAACGGTCGGCGACAGCTGGGCGCCGTTCTTCAGCCAGTGCTCCAGACGGTCGGTGGCGATACGCAGGCCTTCGGCATTGCCGGAAGCAACCGGGTTGTAGAAGCCGATACGCTCGACGAAACGGCCGTCACGACGGTTACGGGAATCGGTAACGACCATGTTGTAGAACGGACGCTTCTTGGCGCCACCACGGGCAAGACGGATAACAACCATG
>CAZDRS010000481.1:0-1969 GCA_964507585.1 uncultured Dechloromonas sp. | reverse complement strand
CAACATCCAAATTCCAGGATGTAAACACAAATCGGGTACTGTGAACAGGCCCTAGACCTACATCCGGGCTTTTTCTTTGAGCAACGACCGCACCCCAACATCCGATGAAGTGCTGCGCCGCGTAGGCCGCAATCTGGTGATCTTCCAGCAGATCGAGTACTTCTTGAAGTTTTTACTGTCGAGTCACCAACACAGTGGAACTGCCGAGACCCTTCAAGCAAACGCGAAGGCACAGGCGGAGTGCATCAGCACCAAGACGCTTGGTGTCCTGGTCGAAAAGTACAAAACGGAAATCCTTCACGACGCGGGCGAGGAGATTCCAGAGGTCGAGCGGCCTGCTGGTTGGTTTTCCTTCTCTTACCGATTGTCTGTCGAAAAGGAGTTTCTGGACTCCCTTCATAACGACCTCAAAGTGATGACCGACGAGCGCAATGCGCTTGTGCATCACTTCCTGCCACGCTGGCAGCCTGGGTCTGATGAGGCGATGGCGGAAGCGCTGGCCTACCTGGATTCCCAGCGTGAGAAGGTACTCCCGATGTTTGAGCACCTGAAGCGCAACATTGAAGGGGTCGAGGAAAGCAGACGGTATCTCCAGGAGTTTATTAAAAGTCCTGAATACGATAAGCAGTTCGAGTTGATGTGGCTCCAATCCAGCCCTCTGATCGAACTTCTACACGACGTAGCCCAAAAGTTTTGCCGTAAAGATGGCTGGACCTATCTGGCCCATGCCGGAGATTTGGCTGCCAAGGAACTACCGGAAGAGGTAAAGGCGCTCAAGGAGCGCTACGGCTACAAGACACTGAAGATGCTGCTGATCGGCTCCGAGATTTTTGAGATATTTGATGAGCCGCTAGTCAACGGAGCTTTCAGGACGCTCTATAAGGTTCGTCCAGACAAGAAGAACGAAGGAACACTCAATGCCTAAACATAACGTTCTGATCGACACCAACATCTACCGGAAATGTCCTGCCAAGAACGACCTGCCCTTCAAAGCATTGGAAAGACTTTGCAAAGCAGGGGTGGACGTTTACCACCTAAACGAAGGCATCACAGCACAGATGATTGAATGCAAGGGGATCGCTCCTGGCACCTTGGTCGACGACGAGGAGATCAGTCTGTGGCTGACTACACGCATCACTCGAGTGCGGCATCACCTTCAGAATCTGGGCTGGTCAAGTGCCTTACCGAAGTTTGAACTATGGACAAGCGGCGCATTGTCCGCACAGGCGCGCGAACGAGTCGAGAAAACACGGCTGGCCAATGCCAGGAAATTCGAGATCAGCGTTGTAGAAGGGGATGCGCTACGCATCGCAGTCAAAACGGTGAACGATGCATCGTTGCTCAAGACATTCGAACAACACTTCTTACCGCAAGCGGCTGCCTAGTCTCAAACTATTTTGTCTTGTCTCAGAGACTATTGCACCGTCTCAGACTTAATTGGCAACGAACAGATCCTCCCGTGCTGAAACTTTTCAGCCTGTTAGCACTCATAGGCTGCGAGTGCTAACATATAGGTGAACCTTGAAGGAGGATTTGACGCTATGACCCATGCCTTGGCTCTTCCCATTCCCTCGACAGTCGGCAATATCGACGCCTACATCCAAGCGGCGAACCGTTACCCGATGCTGTCCGAGACGGAGGAAATCCGGCTGGCCGAGCGTTTCCACAACGAAGGCGATGTGGAGGCGGCTCGTCAGCTTGTGCTTTCCCATCTGCGCCTCGTCATTTCGATTGCCCGCGGCTATCTGGGCTACGGCCTGCCGCACGCCGACCTGATCCAGGAAGGTAATATCGGCCTGATGAAGGCCGTCAAGCGCTACGACCCGTCGCGCGGCGTGCGCCTGGTGTCCTTCGCCATGCACTGGATCAAGGCCGAGATTCACGAGTACATCCTGAAGAACTGGCGCCTGGTCAAGGTGGCCACCACCAAGGCGCAGCGCAAGCTGTTCTTCAACCTGCGCAGCCTGAA
>CAZDRS010000480.1:0-1980 GCA_964507585.1 uncultured Dechloromonas sp. | reverse complement strand
CCCCGGGATCGCCGGAGGAAGACGGCGACCGCTTCATCGAAATCTGGAACAACGTTTTCATGCAGTTCAACCGCGACGAGGCCGGGGTCATGCATCCGCTGCCCAAACCGTCGGTCGACACCGGCATGGGCCTGGAGCGCATCTCGGCCGTGCTGCAAGGCGTGCACGCCAACTACGAGATCGACCTCTTCCAGAGCTTGATCAAGGCCGCTGCCCGCGAAACCTCCGACGCCGACATGAACAGCCCGTCGCTCAAGGTGCTGGCCGACCACATCCGCGCCTGCTCCTTCCTGATCGCCGACGGCGTGATCCCGGGCAACGAGGGTCGTGGCTACGTGCTGCGCCGCATCATCCGCCGCGCCATCCGCCACGGCTACAAGCTGGGCGCCCGCGCCGCCTTCTTCCACAAGATGGTGCCCGACCTGGTCGCCGAGATGGGCGAGGCCTACCCCGAGCTCAAGTCCGGCGAGGCGCGCGTCACCGCGATCCTCAAGCAGGAGGAAGACCGCTTCTTCGCCACCATCGAGAATGGCATGGCGATCCTCGAAGGCGAGCTCGCCGCGATGGCCGCCGCCGGCAACACCGTGTTCAACGGCGAGACCGCCTTCAAGCTGCACGACACCTTCGGCTTCCCCCTCGACCTCACCGCTGACGTCTGCCGCGAGCACAAGATCACTGTCGACGCTGCTGCCTTCGACGCCGCGATGGCGCGCCAGAAGGAACAGGCGCGCGCCGCCGGCAAGTTCAAGATGGCCGCCAACCTCGAATACGACGGCCCGGCTACCGCCTTCCACGGCTACGATGCGCTGGAATTCAAGGGCAACGTGCTGGCTCTGTACAAGGATGGCGCCGCCGTCAATCAACTCAACGAAGGCGAAATGGGCGTCGTCGTACTCGACAACACGCCGTTCTACGCCGAATCCGGCGGCCAGGTCGGCGACCGTGGCGCGCTGCAGTCGGTACATGGCATCTTCGCCGTCGAGGAGACGCAGAAGATCCAGGCTTCGGTCTTTGGCCACCACGGCGTGGTCAAGACCGGCACGCTGAGCGTCGGCAACAACGTCAATGCCAAGGTGGATGTGCTGGCTCGCCAGCGCACCATGCGCAACCACTCGGCCACCCACCTGCTGCACAAGGCCCTGCGCGAAGTGCTGGGCGACCACGTACAGCAAAAGGGCTCGCAGGTCGATCCGGACAAGACCCGCTTCGACTTCGTGCACAACCAGCCGATGACCGATGACGAGATCCGCAAGGTCGAAGCCATCGTCAATGCCGAGGTGCTGGCCAACGCCGCCACCGAATGCCGCGTGCTGCCCATTGCCGAAGCCCAGAAACTGGGCGCGATGATGCTGTTCGGCGAAAAATATGGTGACGAAGTGCGCGTGCTGGACATCGGCTCGTCGCGCGAACTGTGCGGCGGTACCCACGTTTCCCGCACCGGCGACATCGGCCTGTTCAAGATCACAGCCGAAGCCGGTGTGGCCGCCGGTGTGCGCCGCGTCGAAGCGGTCACCGGCGACAACGCGCTGGTCCTGGTTCAGCAGCAGCAGGCGATGCTCGATGTCGCCGCTGCCGCCTTCAAGGCGCCGGTCGGCGAAGTGCCGGGCAAGATCGCCCAGGTACTGGAAAACGTCCGTGCTCTGGAAAAGGAACTAGCCCGCCTGAAGTCCAAGCTGGCCGCCTCGCAAGGCGACGACCTGGTCAGCCAGGCGATCGACGTCAAGGGGGCCAAGGTGCTGGCCGCGACGCTGGAGGGCGCCGATGTTACTGCCCTGCGCGAAACCATGGACAAGCTGAAGGACAAACTGAAGTCGGCCGCCATCGTGCTGTCCTCGGTGGCCGACGGCAAGGTGACGCTGATCGCTGGCGTGACAGCCGACCTGACCGGCAAAGTCAAGGCCGGTGAACTGGTCAACCTGGTGGCTCAGCAGGTCGGCGGCAAGGGTGGTGGTCGTCCGGACATGGCACAAGCCGGCGGCA
>CAZDRS010000479.1:0-1983 GCA_964507585.1 uncultured Dechloromonas sp. | reverse complement strand
CTAACTACTAGCAACTAATATCTGCCTTTTCACGCTCCCGGGGCGCCGGATTGTGACAGGCAGGCGAAATAGAGCATTGGCCATTGTTGCGGCCATTGGGCCAGCGGTTCGCGGCTGAAACCGCTACGGGCATATTGCTCCCAGCGGCCGACGGCATAGCAGCGTAGCAGGTTGGCCAGAGCGCCGAAATCGGCATCCGGTTTCAGGTTCTCCTGCGTGGCGGCGATGCGCAGAGCCTGTTTCAGTGCAGCTTCGATCTTGTCGAGCAGGCTGTTGATGCGTACTTGCAGGCGCTCGTTTTCATTGACCAGTGCATCGCCGATCAGTACGCGCGTCATGCCGCGATTACGCTGGGCAAAGCGCAGCAGCAGGCCGATGATCAGTTCGACCTGCTTGAGGCCCTGGCTTTCCTCGGTGGTGATCTGGTTGATGACGCCGAACAGGCTTTGTTCGATGAACTCGATCAGTCCTTCGAACATCTGTGCCTTGCTGGCGAAGTGCCGGTAGAGCGCGGCCTCCGAGCAGGTCAGTCGGGCGGCGAGGGCGGCCGTGGTGATCTTTTCACCCTTCGGAGTTTCCAGCATCTCAGCCAGGGTTTGCAGGATTTGCAGGCGACGTTCGCCCGGTTTTGTTGCCATGGTGTCCCTCTCCTTGTTTATTGATTTTGCGTGAAATTATAGTCGAGCACAGCGTTGCGGCAACTGCATTACGCTACTGATCTTCACGTCAACAAAGGGCGATTGGCGTAAGCCAGTGCTCACCCACACGGTCTTCATGCCCAGCCGCTTGGCGCTGACCAGGTTGGCCAGGCTGTCCTCGACCATGATGCAACGGCGCGGGTCGAGTCCTTCGCTGCGCAGCAGTTTGCGAAAGCCGGCGATCATCGGCTTGGGCTGGAAACGGACGTTCTCGACGGAATAGAGGGCGTCGAAGCAGTGGCGCAATCCGGTGATGTCGAGGATAGCCTCGGCATAATGGCGGTGGCCGTTGGAGAAGATGATCTTGCGTCCCGGCAGGCGACGCAAGGCGTGCAACAAGGGGCGCTCGAAGACCACCATGCGTTCAAGGTTGGCGAACTGGTGGGTTTCCCACAGGAAGTGGCGGGGATCGGTGCCGTGATGACGCATCAGGCCGAGCAGGGTGGCGCCGTAGCGTTGCCAGTAGTCCTGCCGGATACGGTTGGCTTCGTCCTTGTCGACGCCAAGGTGGCGCTCGATGTATTGCCGCATGGCGCGGTTGATGTGCGGAAAGATGTGCGGCGTCGCATCGTGCAAGGTATTGTCGAGGTCGAACAGCCAGACGGGATTCTTCATCGGAGCGCCCTGCGCAATTGAAAAAGCCCGCTGCTGCGGGCTTTTCAGGGTTTCGTCGGCTTAGTGCGACTTGATCATGGTGCCGACGCCGTGGTCGGTCAGGATTTCCAGCAGGAGCGCATGTTCGACGCGGCCGTCGATGATATGCACGCCCTTGACGCCGTTGCGGGCAGCGTCCAGCGCCGAGCCGATCTTCGGCAGCATGCCACCGGACAGTGTGCCGTCCTCGACCATTTCGTCGATCTGCTTGGGCGTAATGCCGGTGATCAGGTTGCCGGCCTTGTCCAGCACGCCCGGCGTGTTGGTCAGCAGCACCAGCTTTTCTGCCTTGAGCACTTCGGCAATCTTGCCGGCGACCACGTCGGCGTTGATGTTGTAGGTCTCGCCTTCTTCACCCACCCCGATGGGGGCGATGACCGGGATAAAGGCACCCTTGTCGAGGTGGTCGATCAGCGACGGATCGATCTTGGTGATTTCGCCGACCTGGCCAACGTCGATCAGGTCGCCCGGGTTGTCCTTGTTTTCGAGCATCAGCTTCTTGGCGCGGATGCAGTTGCCGTCCTTGCCGGTCAGGCCAACCGCCTTGCCGCCATGCTGGTTGATCAGGTTGACGATGTCCTTGTTCACCTGGCCGCCGAGCACCATCTCGACGACTTCCATGGTCTCGGCG
>CAZDRS010000478.1:0-1985 GCA_964507585.1 uncultured Dechloromonas sp. | reverse complement strand
TCACCAACAATCTAGATATTGGAAATTGGAACAAAGAAAAACGCCCGGTATCGCTACCGGGCGTTCTGCAACGTTATCAAGCAACTGCCGAGCTGTTATCGCTCCTTGGCCTCCAGCGCAGCTTGGTTGATTTCAACCTTGTAGCGTGAGCGCAAAGCGGCCAGATAGGTTTGTACCTCTTCCTTGGCCAGCAAGGTTCCGAGTTGTTGCACCATCCCTTTGCGGCGTGCGTCATCCATCTTGTCGCCCGGAGCAACCTTGTTCAGTTTGATCAGTGCGTAGCCCGCACCGGGAAGTTCGACGCCTGCGTAGGCTGGCAGTTTGCTGGTTTCCATGCGGAAAACAGCTTGTGCAGCGATTGGCTCAATGGCACGGGCATCGAGTCGGGATACTGCCTTGGTTGCCCCCCAGTTCAGCTTGTCCTCTCCCTTCTTCAGGGCTTCCAGACGTTCTGCGCCATCCTTTGCAGCCAAGGTTTGTGCAGCCTTTCGCTTGAGCATGGTTTCGATACCGGCCTTGATGCCCTCGAAGGGTTGTAGCGCAGCTTCCTTGTAATCGACAATGCGAGCCGCCAGGAGGGTGTTCGGAGCGACTTCAACAGCTTCCGTGTTGCGCTTGTTCTTGATCGAATCGCTTGCAAACAAGGCGGCCAGAATTTTTTCGTTGCCCATCAAACCATTGGCCGGTGAGGCTTGGCGGCCCAGCCAGTCAGATTGCTTGATGGTCAGTTTGAATTTCTCGGCAACCGGGCCCAGGCTGTCTGATTGCTCGTAAACCATGTTGCTGAAGGCTTCGGCGGCTTCGGCAAACTTGCGCGCAGCAGCAGTTTTCTTCAATTCGGCCTCAATTTCAGCCTTGACCTCGGCCAGCGGCTTCTCCTTGGCGGCATGAATGCCAGTCAGCTTGATGATGTGGAAACCGAAATCGGATTCGACGACGCCCGAAATGTCGCCTTCTTTCAGGGCGAAGGCGCTGTCTTCGAATGGTTTGACCATCATGCCCCGACCGAAAAAGCCAAGGTCGCCACCCTTGGAAGCAGAACCCGGGTCATCGGAGTTTTTCTTGGCCAGATCGGCAAAGGCAGCCGGCGTTTTGCGGATTTCGGCGAGCAATTCCTCAGCCTTGGCTTTCGCCTTGTCCTTACCCAGCTTTTCGGACGCAATCAAAATGTGGCTGGCGCGGCGTTCTTCCGGTTGCTGGAAGCGATCCTTGCGGCTGTCGTAGGCGGCCTTGATTTCAGCATCGCTGACTGTCAGCTGGGCACCGATGGTTTCCATCGAAAGCACCACATACTCGGCCTTGGCCTGCTCCGGTGTCTGGAACTGGGCGCTGTTCTCGTCGTAGAACTTCTTGGCAGCCCCCTCCTCCAGCTTGGCTTTGTCGAGATAGCTGTCGAGATTCAGGCGGTATTCCATCACTTCGCGCGTCTCGGTTTGCTGGGCCAGCAAACTATCGCTGACGGCGCGAGCCACAAAGCCGCTTTGACCAATCGCGCCGGCCAGTTGCTGCAGGGTCAGATCCTGGCGCAATTGCGCTTCAAAACCCTGAGGCGACATTCCCTGGGCGCGCAGTGCAGCTTCGTAACGTTCGCTCGAGAACTTGCCATCGACCTTGAAGGCCTCGACCGAAGCAATCGTCTGGCGCACGGCGTTGTCGCTGGCGAACATGCGGTTCTTGCCGGCCTCGACAAGCAGCAGGCGCTGGTTGATCAGGTCATCGAGAATGGCTTTGCGGGCCTCGGGATTGTCCAGCAGCTTGGGATCGAACTGGGCACCGAGTTGCGTGCGCAGGCGTTCCTGCTGTTCGCGCAATGTCTGCTGAAATTGTTGCTGCGTGATTTTCATGTCGCCAATGGCGGCTACATCGTTGCCGGCACCGGAGTTGCGCATATAGGAGTCGACACCGAAAAAGGCGAACGGCAGGGTAATCAACGCCAGGAACACCTGGACGATGCGTTTGTTATTGCGGACTGCGTCGAACATGAG
>CAZDRS010000477.1:0-1992 GCA_964507585.1 uncultured Dechloromonas sp. | reverse complement strand
CCTTCAATCTTTGTATGTTCTTCTGCTCGTTTGATAGATCAACAATCTCAATCAGTTTCATGATGTACCTCCTGTGATGAGGTATTTATCTTGAACTGGCCAATACAATCATCTTGAGCAAAATACAGAGGTAAAACACTGCTCCGATCTACCGCGTAACCTATACGGGGTTATGACGTACCTCGATTTCCCCACTAAATTCACCTGGTTAGAAGTACGAATTTGAAACTGGTATGGGTTTCGGTCAAGTCGAGCAATTTTTACGTCTGGTTTCGTCAATTTGAACCATGCCCGAAACGGGGATCAGTCAGAAGCATTGTCTTTGAATGATCCGGGCCGGATGAAAGGCAATCTCCACCCCCATTGTCACCACGATCCTACATCTCATCATTCCAGACAACGGGTATGGGGACCGTAGATTGTTGGTTCTGATGGGGACGGAGAGAATCAAACCCCAGCTATATCCCGCGTTGTCCGGTTGTCTAAAATTGAGGACCATGACCATGCTGGAGAAGGTGTCTGCTTGCGTCGGCCAGTAGGGAACAGAACCATCGTTGTTGAGGAACGATGTTGAAAGGAAGGTGGCATCTCCATTAACAGCACGGAGAAGCACCATGTCCCCCAAATTTCCCCTTGGTCAAATCGTCGTCACTCGCAATTGCCTCGACTACGCCCAAGAAAACAACGTCAACTTAACGAAACTGGTCACTCGTCATGCGTCTGGTGATGATGGTGATTTGTGTAAGGCCGACCAACAACTGAATGATCTCGCCATCGAAACAGAAGGACGTGTCTTCTCCAGTTATATGATCAACGGAACCAAGTTCTATGTAATTACAGAATGGGATCGTAGCTATACCACCGTGATGCTGGCTGAAGACTACTGATTTACCCTTTGTTCTTCATATAAATAGCGGAACAGGAGATGAAAGATGTCTGATACCTACCTCTATTTGAAGAAACAACAGAAGCACGCTATTGATATGATCGAATGCAGTGACATCGACTCACTTCTGAGACATCATGAATACGCTTCTGTTGTTTATATCATCGACACACTGTCCCAGATTTACCATGAAGGACAACCACTCAATGATGATCAGAAAGATGTCCTACTGTACCCGTGGAAGTTGTGGGGGAAGAAGGCGGGATTGATGTTGTACGAGATGAGAAAGGCTCGGTAAAAAGGAAGGACCCGAAGGGCCTTCCCGCTAATCTAGACCCGAGATGGATAGAGCATTTTGTAGATTTCATTGAACTTTGAAATCTTTATTGGGTTGTCCATGTCGCAGAAATCGATCAGTTTCTTTGCGCTATGTGTCATTGGAGGCTCCCCATCATAAGAGTAGTTGTTTTGAAACCAAATGTATTCAGCCATTTGATCGTCATCCCAATAGTTCGCCTCGATGTCAATCCAGTTGATATTTTGCATTGATTTCATCCTGACTTTCCTTAAAAAAATCTTTTAAAACTTGTAGGGATGTTTTGTAAACCACAATTTCTTCATCGTTGCCTACTTCAACAGTTTCATCTTCCACACCCTGGCCTTCATAATCGTTATTCATGATTTCAGCCATATGCTCACCCCAACGGTTATGGCATTCGAAGATGAATGGAACCACACTTGTGACGGCACGATTCAGGTTTTCTTCTGGGGAGATATCCCAAGTCCAATTTTTGCGAAGATGCTCAATCGTCTTTGGCACGAGATGAGTCTCAATTTGCCACTGGAGATTACGGAATAGATCAGATGTTCCCATGATAATTTGCCTCCTTGATATATGTAATGATTGGTTTGACAGGACTCGAAACATCACCTGCCTGTTCTTGATTTATGGTCTTGCTGTCTCGAAGTTCTTCCCGGATTGACATCCATAGTTTCCCCAGTTCGTTACGCCCAACCCAAGTTCCATCAGGTTCTTTGGCCATACCCCAGATTAAGCCGGTCCCACCTCGACGTTTCGAACAGTCTTCGATCAATACAGACTCACC
>CAZDRS010000476.1:0-2007 GCA_964507585.1 uncultured Dechloromonas sp. | reverse complement strand
CACCATGGAGACGGACGGCCGCTACATGATGGAGAACAACTACCGCTACTCGCTGATCCTGCTCGACTGGTGCCAGGATCAGGACGTGCAGTTCCTGTATGCCTCGTCGGCCGCCACCTATGGCGCCAGCAGCGTGTTCAAGGAAGAGCGCCAGTATGAGGGGCCGCTCAACGTCTACGGCTATTCCAAGTTTCTGTTCGACCAGATCGTCCGCCAGCGCCTGGCCAAGAACCCGTCGTCGCAGATCGTTGGCTTCCGCTACTTCAACGTCTATGGCCCGCGCGAAACGCACAAGGGGCGCATGGCCTCGGTCGCCTTCCACAACTACAACCAGTTCAAGGCGGAAGGCAAGGTCAAGCTGTTCGAAGGCTCGCACGGCTACGAGAACGGCGGCCAGATGCGCGATTTCGTCTTCGTCGGCGACGTCGCCAAGGTCAACCTGTTCTTCCTCGATCATCCCGAGAAGTCCGGCATCTTCAACCTGGGCTCCGGCCGGGCGCAGAGCTTCAACGATGTCGCCGTCGCCGCCGCCAACGGCTGCCGCAAGGCCAAGGGCGAGGCCCCGCTGTCGCTGGCTGAACTTCGCGCCCAGGGCTTGCTCGAATACATCGCCTTCCCCGAGGCGCTGAAGGGCAAGTACCAGGCATTCACGCAGGGCGATCTGACCAAGTTGCGCGAAGCCGGCTACGAAGCCCCGATGGCCACCGTGGAGGAAGGCGTCTCCCAATATATCGAGTGGCTGCATCACAATGTATAAAACCCTGCAGGATTTTGTCGGAAACACGCCGCTGGTGCGCCTGGTGCGTATCCCGGGGGCGGAGAGTGACAAGCGTGGCAACGTCATCCTGGCCAAGCTGGAAGGCAACAACCCGGCCGGTTCGGTCAAGGATAGGCCGGCCCTGTCGATGATCGTCCGTGCCGAGGCGCGTGGCGACATCCAGCCGGGCGACACGCTGATCGAGGCGACTTCCGGCAATACCGGCATCGCGCTGGCCATGGCGGCGGCGATGAAGGGCTACCGGATGATCCTGGTCATGCCGGAAAACCAGAGCGTTGAACGCCGGCAGAGCATGCGCGCTTTCGGTGCGGAGTTGGTGCTGACGCCCAAGGACGGCGGTATGGAACTGGCTCGCGATGTGGCCGAAAAGATGCGTGACGAAGGCAGGGGCATCATCCTCGACCAGTTCGGCAACCCGGACAATCCGCTCGCCCACTACGAAGGTACCGGCCCGGAAATCTGGCGCGATACCGCGGGTAAGGTCACGCACTTTGTTTCCAGCATGGGCACGACCGGCACCATCATGGGTACCAGCCGCTTCCTGAAGGAACAGAATCCGGCCATCCAGATCGTCGGCTGCCAGCCGGAAGAGGGCAGCCAGATTCCCGGTATCCGCAAATGGCCGGAAGCCTATCTGCCCAAGATCTACGACAAGACCAACGTCGACCGCATCGAATACGTCAGCCAGGCCGATGCCGAGGCGATGACCCGCCGGCTGGCCATGGAAGAGGGCATCTTCGCCGGTATTTCGTCGGGTGGCGCGCTGGCAGTGGCTTGCCGCCTGTCGCAGCAACTGGAGAATGCGGTGATCGTGTCGATCGTGTGCGACCGCGGCGACCGTTACCTATCGACCGGCGTTTTTCCGGCATGAAACCGGTTCTCGTCTTCGATATCGAGACCATTCCCGATGTGCCCGGCCTGCGCCGGCTCAATGACCTGCCGGGCGAACTGTCGGACGACGAAGTGGCCGAACTGGCTTTCCAGCAGCGCCGGGCGCGGACTGGCAACGATTTCCTGCAGCTGCACCTGCAGCGGGTGGTCACCATTTCCTGCGTGCTGCGCACCAGCGAGGGGCTGAAGGTCTGGTCGCTGTCCGAACCGGATTTGAACGAAGGCGCCATCATCCAGCGCTTCTTCGACGGCATCGAGAAATTCACGCCGCAGATCGTGTCGTGGAACGGCGGCGGCTTCGACCTGCCGGTGCTGCACTACCGCGGCATGCTGCACGG
>CAZDRS010000475.1:0-2010 GCA_964507585.1 uncultured Dechloromonas sp. | reverse complement strand
GCAGGCGGCCGATCAGTTCCGGGATCAGGCCGAACTTGATGAGGTCTTCCGGTTCAACGTCCTGCAAGGTCTTGCCAACGGCCTTGCCATCGTCCTTGCTCTTTACCTCAGCGCCAAAGCCGATGCCGCCCTTTTCGGAACGGTTGCGGATGACCTTTTCCAGGCCGTCGAAAGCGCCGCCGCAGATGAACAGGATATTGGTGGTGTCGACCTGGACGAAATCCTGGTTCGGGTGCTTGCGGCCCCCTTGCGGCGGGATCGAGGCGGTGGTGCCTTCGACCAGCTTGAGCAGCGCCTGCTGCACGCCCTCGCCGGAAACGTCGCGGGTGATCGACGGGTTGTCGGATTTGCGCGAAATCTTGTCGATTTCGTCGATATAAACGATGCCCTGCTGTGCCTTCTCGACATCGTAGTCGCACTTCTGCAGCAGCTTCTGGATGATGTTCTCGACGTCCTCGCCAACATAGCCGGCTTCGGTCAGCGTGGTGGCGTCGGCCATCACGAACGGCACATTGAGCAGGCGGGCCAGCGTCTGGGCAAGCAGGGTCTTGCCGGAACCGGTCGGGCCGATGAGCAGTATGTTGCTCTTCGACAGCTCGACGTCGTCGGCATTGCGCGCCGTGTGGCGTAGGCGCTTGTAGTGGTTGTAGACGGCAACGGACAGGATGCGCTTGGCGACTTCCTGGCCGATAACGTACTGGTCGAGAATGGAGCAGATCTCACGCGGCGTCGGCAGGTCGGAACGGCCGGCCTTGGCGGCTTCTTCCGGCAATTCGTCGCGGATGATGTCGTTGCACAGTGCGATGCACTCGTCGCAGATGAACACCGACGGGCCGGCGATCAGCTTCTTGACCTCATGCTGGCTCTTGCCGCAGAAGGAGCAGTAGAGCAGTTTTTCCTGGCTGCCTTTGGTCATCTGTCATTCTCCGTTAAGCCGCTTCGCGGCGGGTCAGAACCTTGTCGATCAGGCCGTACTCGGCCGCTTCGGCCGACGACATGAAATTGTCGCGGTCAGTGTCGCGCTCCAGGCGCTCCAGCGGCTGGCCGGTGTGCTCGGCCATGATGCGGTTCAGCTTGTCCTTGATGGACAGGATTTCCTTGGCGTGGATGGCGATATCCGAGGCCTGGCCCTGGAAGCCACCCAGCGGCTGGTGGATCATCACGCGCGAGTTGGGCAGGGCGAAACGCTTGCCCTTGGCTCCGGCGCAGAGCAGGAAGGCGCCCATCGAGGCAGCCTGGCCAATGCACAGCGTGGACACGTCCGGCTTGATGAACTGCATGGTGTCGTAGATCGACATGCCAGCCGTTACCGAGCCGCCCGGCGAGTTGATGTAGAAATAGATGTCCTTGTCCGGGTTTTCCGCTTCAAGGAACAGCAGCTGGGCGACGACCAAGTTGGCGCTGGCGTCGTTCACCGGGCCGACAAGAAAGATCACCCGCTCTTTCAACAGGCGCGAATAGATGTCGTACGCGCGCTCGCCGCGTCCGCTCTGTTCCACCACCATCGGGACGAGGCCGAGAGCCTGAGGATCCCAGTTGCTTGCGTTGTCGATATTCATGTCAGCCCTTGTGTGTTGCTTGTGAGTCGTATTCAAGACATTTGTCGCTGTTGCGACAAGGTCGAGATTACTGCTTTTGGCCCATCAGTTCGTCAAAAACGGCAGCCTTGTCGGAAACCTTGGCCTTGCCCAGAACCCAGGCGACTACGTTGTTCTCGATGGCGACGCCTTCGACTTCCTGCAGGCGCTGCGGTTGAGCGTAGTACCAGCGGATGACCTCTTCCGGTTGCTCGTAGGAGGCTGCGGTTTCCTCGACCATGGAGCGAACCTGTTCGGCAGTGGCCTGCAGCTTTTCCGTCTTGACCACTTCGGCCAGGATCAGGCCCAGGGTGACGCGGCGCTTGGCCTGGTCGGCAAACCATTCCGGCTGGATCGGCAGGTCGGCAACCTTCATGCCGCGCTGTTCCATATCCTGGCGGGCGGCCTGCATCAGGCGCTGGATTTCCATGTC
>CAZDRS010000474.1:0-2026 GCA_964507585.1 uncultured Dechloromonas sp. | reverse complement strand
CGTGGTGGATTGGACTCTAAAGTCAGGCGCTACTCAATTCCGGGGTGACGTCGCCCCCTTGACTGTTGTTGCAGTCAATCCGGCCTTTGGCAAGGAGCCAGAACCTAAGATTTCGGTTTGTTGGTTTAATGATGCGACCAACGCATTCAGCTACAACCACCTCACGATTTCGGCATTAAAACCGTATCCGGATAAACACGCGGCGGATTTTTGAGAACAGCGGGCGCGACTAAAAACGTAGTGCTCGCCAACTTCCCACGTAGCCGGTATTACTCTGGTCATGGCAGGCTTCCACGAGGCCTTCCTTGACCAGTTTTTTCAAGCAATTCCCTATCGAGTTGGTCATCCACCGCTTGCGTTCTGTCCAGTGGTTGAAGCCAATGTCGAACTTGAGCTGCATCTGCCAGCCAATCTCCGTCGTGGTCACCGCGGCCGGTGCCTGTTCCTGCAGTAGCGCCAGGATGGCCTCCCGGAGCGCCCCGCGCTTTCCATAGCGTCCCTTCCAATGCAGTACCGGCTCAATCAAGGCCGGCTCCAGGCGCTCGTCGAACTTCTTGATGAGTCGGTCGCACGCCTCGAGTTCGGCCTGGGCTTTGGTGAGGCTGACCGTGATTTCATCGATGACCTGCTGATACCGGAGGATGTCGGCTGCGGCGCGGGCGCGGGTTTCGGCAAGGCCTTTGAGGTATGACGGGGTTTTGCGCATGGCTTACCTGGGCAGGTCGTCTTCTTCGGGGGCTGACTCGAGCTCGAGGTCCTCGATACCAAGAGCGCCCACGGTAGTTAGACCGGCGTGGGCTGCGAGGGTGTGGAGGTTCGAGTTCTCCTGGTTATCGGGAATCCATTGCCAGAGGCCGGGCTGACCTGTGTTTATGGTTGGGTTGTGGAGGCGAAGGATTTTTTGGGCGCGGGCGAGCTTGTTGAGGAGGTTGCCGATGGAATTGCTGACCCAGTCTTTGCGTTCGGATGGGGTGTTGAAGGTTAGGTTGAATTTGGACTGTAAGGAGGAGCAGATTTGGGAGGTGGAGAGGATGTTGGGGTATGCGTTTTTGAGGATGGTGATGATGGTTTGTTTGAGGGTTCCGCGTTTGCCGTAGCGGTTTTGCCAGGCGTTGATTGGTTCGATTTGGCTGGGCTGGATTTGGTTGTTGATGCGGGAGATGAGTTGGTCGCAGGAGTTGCGTTCGCTGGTGGCTTTGGCTAGCTGGGTAGTCAGGTTTTCGATGAGGAGGGAGAGCCGGAGGCACTCGGCATCGGCTCTGGCGCGTGTTTCGACCAGGCCTTTCATGAGAGGGGAAAGCTTTTGCATAGGCGGGGCATCCGGTTAGGTTACCCCTGGTAAAGCGACGGCCCAATCCGAAGTTGGCCCGAAAAAATGCCCCGGAGGTTAATCCGAGGCATCTTGGGTCATTTGCGTAGTAACACCCAAGACCAACAAAAAAGGCGACCCAACGGGCCGCCTTTCGGTGACGCACCACCAGATCCTTGCAGGGCTGGCAGAGCGTCATGGCTGGTCGCTTTTACAGGCCGCGAACCGCGCGCTTGCGTTCGATTTCGGTCAGGTAGCGCTTGCGCAGGCGGATCGACTTCGGCGTCAGCTCGACCAGTTCATCTTCGTCGATGAATTCGACGGCAGACTCCAGGCTGAGCTGAACCGGCGGTACCAGGCGGACGGCTTCGTCGGTGCCGGAAGCGCGCACGTTGGTCAGCTGCTTGCCCTTGATCGGGTTCACGACGAGGTCGTTCTCGCGGCTGTGGATACCGATGATCATGCCTTCGTACAGTTTTTCGCCCGGGCTGACGAACATGCGGCCGCGATCCTGCAGCTTCCACAGCGCGTAGGCCACCGCTTCGCCGTTGTCCTGGGAGATCAGCACACCGTTGCGGCGCTCGGCAACCGAGCCTTCCTTGACCGGGGCGTAGTCGTCGAAAACGTGGCTCATCAGGCCGTTGCCGCGCGTCAGGTTCATAAATTCGCCCTGGAAGCCGATCAGGCCACGGGCCGGGATGCGGTATTCGATACGGA
>CAZDRS010000473.1:0-2027 GCA_964507585.1 uncultured Dechloromonas sp. | reverse complement strand
AGGCAGGGCTTGCCGGCGTCCTTGAGGGTGGCGGCGCGCCACACCATCAGGCGGGCGGCGTCGAGCAGGGTGTTCATGTCGGCCAGGCGGAAGTTGACCGCCTGGTGTTCGATGATGGGCACGCCGAAGGTCACGCGCTCTTTGGCGTAGCGCACGGCGGCTTCGAAGGAGGCGCGGGCCATGCCGATGCTTTGGGCGGCAATCCCGATGCGGCCGGCTTCGAGGTTGGAGAGGGCGATCTTGTAGCCTTCGCCTTCCTTGCCGAGCAGGGCGGAGGCGGGCACGCGGCAGTTCTCGAGGATGATCTGCACGGTGTCGGAGGCGTGCTGGCCCATCTTGTCTTCGGTGCGGCCGACGATGAAGCCCGGCGTGTTGGTCGGCACCAGGAAGCAGGAAATGCCCTTCTTGCCGGCGGCCTTGTCGGTGACGGCGAAGACGATGGCCATGTGGGCGTGCTTGCCGGTGGTGATGAACTGCTTGACGCCGTTCAGCACGAAGGAATCACCGTCGCGGTCGGCGCGGGTGGTGATGGCCGCTGCGTCGGAGCCGGTGTGCGGCTCGGTCAGGCAGAAGCAGCCCCACTTCTCGCCGCGGGCCAGCGGCTTCAGCCACTCTTCCTTCTGCGCGTCGGTGCCGTACTTCTGCGTGATGCCGCAGGCCAGCGAGTTCTGCACCGAGACGATGGTCGAGGTGGCACCGTCGCCGGCAGCGATTTCTTCCAGCGTCAGCACCAGCGACATGTAGTCCATGCCGGCGCCGCCCCATTCTTCCGGCACGCACATGCCCATGGCGCCCAGTTCGCCGAGTTCCTTCAGCGCCTCGGCCGGGAAGGTGTGGTGCTTGTCCCATTCGGCGGCGAAGGGGGCGAGGCGCTCCTGCGCGAAGGCGCGCATCGAGTCGCGGATCATTTCCTGTTCTTGCGTGAGGATCATGTTGTTATCTCCCTGAAAATTTGGGTTGAGTGGTCAGCCAGACGCCGGCGATGACGAGCAGACCACCGGCCAGCACCGGCAGCCCGAGGTGCTCGTCGAGCAACAGGGCGGCTTGCAGCACGGCGAAGACCGGTACGAGATTGATGAATACGGAGGCCTGTCCGGCGCCGAGCTGATGCACGGCGGCGGTGAACCAGGTGTAGGCGATGGCGGTGCCGAAAATGGCCAGGAACAGCATGCCGGCCCACACGCGCCACGACCAGCCGGCAACGTCGATGCCGCCCTGGACGAAGGCTGCCAGGCCGAGCAGCAAGGCGCCGGCCAGGCTGGCGTAAAGCGTCGTGGCCAGCGGCGACAGCTTCAGGCGGGTCGCCTGCCGGCCGATGAAGGTGTAGGCCGTCCACGTCAGCACGCAGCCGACGATCAGCGCTTCGCCGAGGCCGACGCCGCCATGCAGCAGGGCCAGCGGATTGCCGTTGCCGATCACGGTCAGGCAGCCGGCCAGGGCGATGACGCAGCCGATGGCCTTGAGTCGCGTCATCCGTTCCTGGCCGAACAGCCAGGCCGTGATGACGATGACCACCGGGTTGAGCGCCACGACCAGCGCGCCGCGGCCGGCGCTGATGTATTTCAGGCCGAGGAAGAAGCACAGGCCGTAGAGGAAAATGCCGAAAAAACCCAGCCCGGCGATCACGCCCCATTGCCGCCCGTCCTGCGGCAGCGGCACGCTGCCTTCGGTGAATTGCGCGAAGGCAGCGAGCGCCAGCCCGGCCACGACAAAGCGGATCGCCGCGATGATCAGCGGCGCCTGCACTTCCTGGGCGATGACGCGCCCGGCGATCCAGGTGCCTCCCCACATGGCCATGGCGGCAATCAGCTTGACGTAGACGAGCGAACGGGAATTCGGCACGAACGCTGGAATTACAGCATTTCCACCGCAAGCGCCGTGGCTTCGCCGCCGCCGATGCACAGGCTGGCGACGCCACGCTTCTTGCCGTACTTCTTCAGTGCGCCGAGCAGCGTGACGATGATGCGGGCGCCGGAAGCGCCGATCGGGTGGCCGAGCGCGCAGGCGCCGCCGTGGATGTTGACCTT
>CAZDRS010000472.1:0-2033 GCA_964507585.1 uncultured Dechloromonas sp. | reverse complement strand
AGTTCGCGGCGGATGGCCTTGTACAGGTTCACCTGGCCCTGGATCTGGTTTTCCCAGTTCGGGCTGTTGGAATCCTCGAAGTCGGTCATGTAGGAGTCAGCGCCCGAGTTGAAGGCGTTGATGATCATCTTGGCCTCGACCGGGCCGGTGATTTCGACGCGGCGGCACTGCAAGGCGGCCGGGATCGGCGCGACCTTCCAGTCGCCTTCGCGGATGTGCTTGGTTTCCGGCAGGAAGTCCGGCATTTCGCCGGCATCGATGCGGGCCTGGCGCGCGACGCGGGCCTTCAGCAGTTCCTGGCGACGGCCTTCGAAGGCGCGGTGCAGCTTGGCGACGAACTCCAGCGCCTCGGTGCTGAGGATGGATTCCCATTCGGGCTTCACGGGGGCGGTAATTTGCATACCGGCGGGCAGATTGAGGGCCATGCGGATCTCCTGAAAAAAGATGATTTGGAATACTGCGATGGGATGGATTCTAGAAGTCTTCTATAAGACTTGAAAGCCGGCTAGAATCATTTCATCTTTTACTTTGAGTATTAAATGGATCGCCTAAAGCAGATCGAAGCGTTTGCCAGCGTCGCAACTCGGGGCAGTTTATCGGCCGCGGCACGGGTCGAAGGCGTAACGCCGGCCATCATTGGCCGCCGCATCGATGCCCTGGAAAGCCGCCTTGGGGTGCGCCTGCTGCTCCGCACCACGCGCAAGCTGACGCTGACCTTCGAAGGGCAGGCCTTTCTCGAGGATTGCCAGAAACTGCTCAATGATCTGGCCAACGCCGAAGCGGCCGTGTCGCTCGGCGGCTTGCAGGCCAGCGGCTACCTCAAGGTTTCGGCCCCGGCCGGCTTCGGGCGGCAGCACGTGGCGCCGCTGGTTGGCGATTTCATGCAGGCCAACCCGGAGGTGCGGGTCAATCTGAATTTGAGCGACCGCCTGGTCGATTTGATCAACGAAAACATCGACTGCGCCATCCGCATCGGTGAACTCACCGACTCCAGCCTGGTCAGCGTCCGCCTGGGTGAGATGCGCCGCATGGTCGTCGCCAGTCCGGCCTACCTGGTCGAACATGGTGTGCCGCGCACACCAGAGGATCTGACCAGGCACAATTGCCTGTCGCTCGGCCAGCAGCGCGGCTGGGTCTTCCGCAACCCGGAAACCGGCGATGGCGACACCATCAAGGTCAGCGGCAGCTTCGAATGCAATGACGGGGCGGTGCTGCACGAATGGGCGCTGGCCGGTCGCGGCCTGGCTTGGCGGTCATTGTGGGAGGTGGGGCGCGACCTGAAGGAGGGGCGCCTGACCTCGGTGCTCGACGCCTGGCAGGCCCCACCCATGGGTATCTATGCTGTCTTTCCGCAACGCCGCCACCTGCCGTTGCGGGTTCGGTTGTTCATCGATCTGCTCAAGGACAACTACAGCCGGCCCAGTTACTGGGAGTTGCGCTGATGAAAACCCCGGTTTATCGGGCTCTTGGCGCACTGTCCGTCGTGCTGGGTATCATCGGCGCCTTCCTGCCACTCCTGCCGACGACGCCTTTCCTGATCCTGGCGGCCTGGTTCTTCGCCCGCTCGCATCCCGAGTGGGAAGAAAAATTGCTCAATCATCCCAAGGCCGGCCCCGCCATCCGGGCCTGGCGCGACCATGGTGCCATTCCCCGCGTCGCCAAGCAGGCGGCTGCCTTCCTGCTCGCCATCAGCGCCACCGGTGGCTGGCTGACGTTACCCGATCCCTGGCGCTATCTGCCAGGCAGTATCGCTGCCTGCGTGTTGCTCTGGATGTGGTCTCGGCCATCGGTCTAAAGGGAATCCGTTTCTCGCAAACACGGGATCGCCCTGAAAGCCAAACAAAAAAAGACCGACCCCTTGTGGGAGCCGGTCTCTGAACGCTGCCGGGTAAGGCAGCGGGATACCTAAATCGTAAGTCCGATTAGTGGAACTGTTCTTCCTCGGTGGAGCCGGTGAGGGCCTTGACGGAGGAGGAGCCGCCCTGGATGACGGTGGTGACTTCGTCGAAGTAACCGGTACCGACTTCCTGCTG
>CAZDRS010000471.1:0-2035 GCA_964507585.1 uncultured Dechloromonas sp. | reverse complement strand
CGTTGGGTCGGCATACATGTCGTAGCCGAAAGCCCGCAGGTTGCGCCCGTCAAAGGGCTCGATGTATACGATGCTCGAATACTGTGGGCGCTTGCCGGCCGGGTGGATGGCGTAGTCGGGAAAGCCTTCGGTGCGGATGGTTTTTTCGTGGGCGGCCTTCTCGTCCGGCGCGAGCATCAGCGAAAAGCCCGTGCCTTGAATGCCGGGGAGCGTCTTTTCGAGTTGCAGGTGGGTTATATAGTCGTGCCATTCCGCTCGGCTGACTGATCGCTGGCGGCGAACAGGGCTGCCGCACTGCGCAATACCTGGAGATGCGCGGTCAGGCGGAAGAGGATGCGGCTTCTTTCCTGCTCGGCGCGGTATTCGAAGCGTTGCCTGGCCTGTGCCTGATTGTCGCGGTAAACCAGCGTGCTCAGGGCGGCCGTGCCGAGCAGGATGGCGACGAACACCAGCCAGCCTCCGCCTTTGCGAAGCGGGTGGCAGGCAAGGAGCTTTCCCCATTGCGAACGGTGCGGAGAGGTGCTTTTCAGCTTGTCCACGTTCGATCCATTTCGCCTTTTTGTAGGGTGACGGTAGCACCGAAAGCAGTCGAAGTGGATAGTATTTCCGGATTAATCGCCGGGTGTGGCGTGAGCCGAAACGGCCAAAAATGGCGGCTTCGCTTGGGCGGCAAGGCAGCCAAGGATTCAGGGGGCGAAGCTTGTGTTCGTCTTCTGGTGCGTGTCGCCGGGAGCGCCGTCAGATGCCCTTCGTCAGCTTTTGCGTCGTGTCGGCATCAGCCAGTCGTTCGAGGAACCAGGCCAGGGCACGCCCGATTTGCCGGCTGCGCCAGGCGATATTGATCGGCAATTCCTGACGCGGTTCGGCCAGTTGCTTGGCAACCAGGCGGCCGCTGGCGATTTCCGCCTCGGCCAGCCAGCGCGGCAGGTGGCCGATGCCCAGCCCGGCGGCCTGGGCGCTGGCTTTGGCACGGATGTCCGGCACGCGCAGCACATCCTGCCCTTCGATTACGCCGACCGTGCGGGCAGCCAACTCCTGCGAGGTGTCGGCGATGACCACGGCGCGATGGCGCAGCAGTTCGGCGGCCGGAATGGGCTCAGTCCAGGCGGCAAGCGGGTGGCCGGGGGCGACGGCGAAGACGAATTCGTTGCTCGTGCCCAGCGGGCGGCTGGCAATGCCGCTGCGGGCGGGAACGTCGCCCGGCGCGCCGATGGCCAGGTCGGCCCGTCCGGTGGCCAGCGCATCCCAGGTGCCGCCGAGCACCTCGCTGGCGATGCGGATCTGTGTGCCGTGGCCGGCGGCGTAGAAGGCTTCGAGCAAGGGGTAGAGGCGCTCGATCGGGATGATCGCATCGAGCGCAATGCGTAATTCCGCCTCCCAGCCATCGGCAATCCGTTGCACGCGGCGCTCCAGGTCGCTGGCGGCGCGCAGTAGGTGGCGCCCGTCATCGAGCAGGGCGCGGCCGGCCTCGTTGAGCGTCGCGCGGCGCCCTTCGCGGACAAAGAGTTTCACCCCCAGATCCTCCTCCAGCTTGCCGATGGCGTGCGACAGGGCCGAGGGTACGCGGTACAGCGCTGTCGCCGCGGCACTGAAGCTGCCGTGGCGTTCGATGGCATCGAGAACCTGCAGCAATTCGAAGGTAATTTTCATGTGAAAAAAATTAAACGATATGGCCAAAATAATTCGCTATTTATGCCAGAACTCTAGTCCTAATATGGAAACTAATCCATAACAGCAATTCACAAAGGAATTTCGATGATCCTCACCAGACCTTCTGCCGAGCGCGGTTATGCCGATCATGGCTGGCTGCGGGCCAAGCACAGCTTCTCCTTTGCCGACTACTACGACCCGGCCGAAATGGGCTGGGGCGCCTTGCGTGTCATCAACGAAGACCGCATCGCGCCGGGCATGGGCTTCGGCATGCATGGCCATCGCAATATGGAAATCGTCACCTACATCCTGTCCGGCGCCCTGGAGCACAAGGACAGCCTGGGCAACGGCGGCGTCATCCGGCGCGGCGAGGTGCAGCGCATGA
>CAZDRS010000470.1:0-2038 GCA_964507585.1 uncultured Dechloromonas sp. | reverse complement strand
CCGGCGCAATGGAGCAACCGAAGAAAGTAAAGCTGAAGCGCCGCAGCAACTGGTCGATCTGAAAAAGTTGCACAAAATTCACACTAAAGTAGGTGATATTTAATATTTCCAACCCCTGCACTTGACATTATTTTAGGGCATTCATTAACAATGAATTGCCCAAATGAACGCCCCAAAAGAAATTACAGCAGGATTTACAGTAGAGTGGAGCGAAGCTCCTTCAGGCTATCCCTCATCTTCATACACCCTTGCCGCCACACTGATCGAAAAATCCACCGGCACAAAGAGCACCATCACGGCTGTGGCCGATGGTGATGGCTTCGCGTTCACCATACCGGCCGCCACTTCAGCTGGCTACACTTCCGGAGACTATAGACTGTATCTCTATGCTGTTTCCGGCGCGGAGAAGTATCTGATCGGGCAACAGGATGTAACCATAAAACCCAATCCTCTTACCGCTACCGGTGACATCCGCGACCATGTGAAGAAGATGCTCGACGCGATCAACGCCACGCTCGAAGGAAGGGCTTCACAGGAATACGCTTCGATGTCGATCGACGGAAAGAGTATCACCCAGATGGATCCCGATACCCTGCTACGGCTTAGGGCCTATTATGTGAATGAGTACCGCAAGCTGCAGAACGCCGACCGGATAGCAAACGGAAAGCAACCATTAAACAAAGTTTTTACCAAATTCATTTAAGGAAACCAAACCAATGAAACAGATTCTTTTTTTCTTCATCCTGGCTGTTGGCATAACATTCGGCCAGTCGGCTTTTACCCAGAACACGAAGATCACTCAGGGTACCGACGGGATCACCGTTTACATCGCCGGCACGATCGACACCACCAACACTCTGAACTCAAACTCATTCAAGCTGTTAGGGTTCGACAAAGTTGATCTCTACACCTATCCCCTTAACGCGGGTGTACTTCTTTCAGGTACATCAACCGCCACAAGAAAGGTGCATATCTTCATTCAGGGCAGCCACGATAATTCGAACTGGAGCAATATAGACACCATCTCGAACGCTGACAGCGCCAATACGATACTCGCTAAAACCGCGCTGAACCTCAACTCCTATAGGATGCCTTTCTACCGTCTTGTCGTTACAGGCGCGACAACCGCCAACGACAACACGACATTCAAAGTTTGGCTTTACGGTTACAGGAAAGACTAAACCGATGGGACTGGCCGAGTGGACAAAAAAGATATTCACGCCGTCGCGTAAAAAGCAAAGGGGATTCTTCCCCGCAGGCTTCACGCGGCTAACCGCGGATTGGGCTACCTCTACCGGTCAGATCGATACTGACTTGCGGGGTGATCTGGTGGCGCTACGCAGTCGCTCCCGTGAACTCTGCAAGTCAAACGATTACGCAAAGAAGTATCTGAGGCTGCTTATCCAGAATGTTGTTGGAAGTGAAGGCTTCATTCTTCAAGTGAAATCGTACGAATGGAAGAAACGGAAAAACGGCTCTTACGTGAAAGTGTTCGATGAGCTTGCCAACAGGATCATTGAAGAACAGTGGTGGAAATGGGGAAACAAGAGATGGTGCGAAATCACCGGCAAGCTAACCTTTCGCCAGCTGTGCAATGTAGCCATTGAATCGGTGGCGCGTGACGGTGAAGTGCTTTTCAGGAAGATCCCCAACTCGACCGTGAACCCTCACGGTTTCACGCTTCAGATAATACCTGCTGACTACCTTGACGCCGCTTATAACGAAGAGCTGAAAGACGGCAACTACATTCGCATGGGTATCGAGTACAACTGTAACGGTAAACCGGTGGCCTACCATATCACCAAGACACTTCCTTCAAAAGAGCTCTTTAATGTGGTGATCACCGGGGAAAAAGAACGGATCACCGCCGACCAGATAATCCACCTGTTCTACCAGGAGCATCCCGTCCAGAGCCGTGGTTACAGTTGGCTTACGCAATCGATGTGGAAGATGTGGCAGTTGGGGAAATTTGAAGAGGCCTCAGTAGTGAACGCCAGAGTAAGTGCCGCGAAGATGGGCTTCTTTAAGGACGGCACGG
>CAZDRS010000469.1:0-2043 GCA_964507585.1 uncultured Dechloromonas sp. | reverse complement strand
TCAGGGAACGCAGTTTATGAACCAGATTTCCTGCCACCATGACTCGCCTCCTTTCTGCCATTGTGCATCAAGAAAAAGACAGGTGCTCGCGCAGTCACTTGGGCAATTCGCCGAAGCCCAGGCTGGCGCTGGCCGGATACCACGCCATGCGACCGGACGCGAGCCAGTAATCCCCCAGCAAACCCAGCGGCCCGGCGATTTCGGACGGCTGGTAGCTCATCAGGCTGATTCGTTTGACCGTCAAACGCACCGCTCTTTGCCCGGCAAAACCCCGCAGCCGCTCGACCACCGGCCCAGCCGGCCAGGCGGCGGCATAGAGGCCAACCGTGCAATGCGGCACATAGTTGCCCAGCAAACGATTGCCGCCGCTATCGGCCAGGCATTGGCGAATGCTCGTCAAGCTGGCATCGGCGCCACGCACGTCAAGATACGGCGCCGAGATGAAGCTGTTCAGGCCACCGATTTCGATCTCGAACTCAGCCAAGCCCGCAACGCGCAAACGCTGCAGACGGGTACCCAGCCAGGCACCCGAGAATTCGTCGGAGTCGCCCGGCGAGGCAGCCGGAAAGCCGCACAGATCGAGGGTTACATGCGGCTGACGCCGGTAATCGTCGAGCAGCAGGCCGGACAGATGGCGCTCGGCCTGCGACAATTCATGCCGCAATTCGGGCGTATCGACATCGAGCGCCCAGAAGACATAGGGCGAACGGCCACGATGCCACTCGACGAAATCCCGCCGCTCGCTCGCCATCGCGTTGTGTGCCGAAGCCAGTTCCATGGATGCCGGATGCAAAAAAACGTAAGGGTACCGCGCCCGCCGGCCGGAGCGACAGGCCGTTGATCGATGTGGCGTATTGACACCAAGCCACGTACTGCCGATAGTCGCCCATCCGGGCCGCGCCGCAGACAAGCCAGGCAGGCCGATTGCGTTACTCATGGAGAACAAACTTGAAACTCTGGCAACCGATTGTTTTTGGCATCCTCGCAGCAACCGTCACCGGCGCCCAGGCTGCCGCCCCTGAAAAAACCGCCTCCGGCCTGGTCTATGAATCCCTGAAGGACGGCACCGGCACGCAGGCCACGCCACAAGCCACGGTGCAGGTTCACTACCGGGGCACGCTGGTCGACGGCCGCGAATTCGATAGTTCCTACAAGCGCGGCGAACCGGCCACCTTCCCGCTCAACCGCGTGATCCCGTGCTGGACGGAGGGTGTTGCCAAAATGCGCGAAGGCGGCAAGGCCAAGCTGACCTGCCCGCCGGAAATCGCCTACGGTTCGCGCGGCGCCGGTGCAGCCGTACCGCCCAACGCCACACTGACGTTCGAGGTGGAACTGCTGAAGGTCGTGCGCTAAGCGTCAGATTCCGGCAAAAGCCTGCGCATCGACACCGCCCCCCTCCTAACCATCATCCAGCTAACGCCACCCACAACGAGGAACAGGCATGCTCGCCAACTTGACCGGTTTCTTCATCCAGTTGGGCATCACCGCCTTCTCGTTGTGGGTGGCCAGCCTTGCCTTCAACGGAATCCGCTTCTCCAGCACCCTGGCCCTGATCGTCTCGGCCCTGCTGCTCGGGTTCGCCAACGCCGTACTCTGGCCCTTGCTGGTATTCCTGACCCTGCCGCTGACTTTCCTGACGCTCGGCTTCTTCCTGCTCGTACTCAATGCGCTGCTGTTGCTGCTGGTCACCAGGCTGGTGCCCGGCTTCACGGTTTCCGGTTTCTGGACGGCCCTCTTCGCCAGTCTGTTTGTTTCGATTTTCAGCCTGTTCCTCAATTCGCTGATGCCGGATACGGAAATGACCATCTATCGCCTGCCGCCCACCGGCCGCACCATCTCAATGTAGGCACCAGCCGCTATTGGCAGAATTTGCATGCCGACTGGCCAGCCGTACAGTGGCCGCCGAGCGGCGCCTGGCCTAGGATTTGGGCTCGCCCAAAAACAAGGAGAGAACATGCAGGCATTTCAGGATTACTACCCGGAGACCCTCGCCCATTGCTACGGCTGCGGCCGCAACAACGAACATGGACACCAGATCAAGAC
>CAZDRS010000468.1:0-2046 GCA_964507585.1 uncultured Dechloromonas sp. | reverse complement strand
TGATGGACAGCCATCTGGTGGTCGGCATCGGTAATATCTATGCCTCGGAAAGCCTGTTCCGGGCCGGTATTTCGCCGCTGCGGGCGGCCAACCGGATCAGCCGGGCGCGCTACGGCATTCTCGTGCCGGCTATCCGCGAAACCTTGTCGGATGCGATTGCCGCCGGTGGCAGCAGCATCCGCGACTATGTGCATAGCGACGGCGGGGCTGGCTGTTTCCAGATCCAGGCCGGGGTTTACGACCGGGCGGGCGAGCCTTGCCTGCGCTGCAGCGGCGTGGTCAGACAAATTCGCCAAGCGGGGCGCAGCACCTATTACTGCCCCGGCTGCCAGCATTAAAAGCCCTCTGCAAGCCCCTGTTTTTATGCTAGATTGAATATTCTGTCAGTCTCCGGGAACAAACACATGTCGCTGGCCGATCAATTTGCCGCCTATTCAGCTTGGCGCTCCCGTCTTGCCGCTCACATCGGCGAACTCCAGGGTTGGCTGGGCCAGAACGAGTTGTCCGATGCCCAGAGCGACTTGCGCCTGGCGCAATTGCTTGAACGCTTGCGGGAAGACCGCCTGAACGTTGCCTTCGTTGCCGAGTTCTCGCGTGGCAAATCGGAGCTGATCAACGCCATTTTCTTTGCCGACTACGGCAACCGCATGCTGCCGTCGTCGGCGGGCCGCACCACGATGTGTCCGACCGAGTTGATGTTCGATGGCAACAAACTGCCGAGCATCGAACTGCTGCCCATCCAGACCCGTTCGTCCAATTCCAGCGTCAGCGAATACAAGCGCTTCCCCGACGAGTGGACGCGGATGTCGCTCGATACCGAGTCGCCGGATGCCATGCAGGATGCGTTGCGCCATGTCAGTGAAACGACGCGCGTCAAGCCCGAGGAGGCGGCGCGCCTTGGTTTCGAGGTCGGCGAGGGGCAGATCGAACTGTACAGCGTGGGCGAAGACGGTTTGGTCGAGGTGCCGCGCTGGCGGCATGCGATGATCAATTTCCCGCACCCCTTGCTCAAGCAGGGCTTGGTCATTCTCGATACGCCGGGCCTCAACGCCATCGGTGCCGAGCCGGAGCTGACCCTGTCGCTGCTGCCGAACGCCCATGCCGTGCTGTTCATCCTGGCCGCCGATACCGGTGTGACGCAGTCGGACATGGCCATCTGGCGCGAGCATATTTGCAGCGGCGGCGTTGCCAAGCGCGGTCGCATGGTCGTCTTGAACAAGATCGACGGCCAGTGGGATGAATTGAAAACCCAGGAGGAAATCGACGCCGAAATCCAGCGTCAGGTCGACTCCAGTGCCAATGTGCTGGAATTGCCGGCCAGCCAGGTTTTCCCGGTTTCCGCCCAGAAGGGCCTGGTGGCCAAGATCAACGGCGATGCCCCCTTGCTCGCAAAGAGCCGCCTGCCTCTGCTGGAGGCCGCGCTGTCCAAGGAATTGATCCCGGCCAAGCGCGATATCGTCTGCGAAAGCACCGAAAGCGAGTTCGGCGATGTCAGTCGTCGCGTTCGTGGCCTGCTCGACTCGCGCCTGACGGGGCTGCGCGAGCAACTGACCGAACTGACCGAACTGCGCGGCAAGAACAAGGGCGTTGTCGAATACATGATGGGCAAGGTGCGGGCCGAAAAGGACGAGTTCGAGTCGGGCTTGCAGCGTTACTATGCCGTGCGCAGCGTCTTCTCGACCTTGACCAACAACCTGTTTGGCCACCTCGGTCTCGATGTGTTGCGCCAACTGACCCACGAAACGCGCACGGCGATGGAGGATGCGGCTTTTTCCAAGACCCTGTCCGACTCGATGGCCAATTTCTTTGCCCGCTCACGCGAGGCGCTGACCAAGTCGAGTAGCGAAATCAGCGAAATCCTGGCCATGATGGAAGCGGTGTACAAGAAATTTGCCGTCGAACATGGCCTGAAATTGGGTTCGCCGACGACCTTCTCGCTACTGCGCTACGAAAAGGAGCTGGATCGCCTCCAGGCCTGGTGCGATGACCATCTGAACACCATGGTCAGCCTGCTGACGCACGACAAGAAGAACATTACGCAGAAAT
>CAZDRS010000467.1:0-2051 GCA_964507585.1 uncultured Dechloromonas sp. | reverse complement strand
CGCGGCGGTTAAACGTTGTCGAGAGCTGGAAGGTAAAAAATCAAATTGAGAAGCGGGCGTGTCCGGAGTTTTGTATAAAGCTGCCATTGCTCATGGCACGCCTGAGCGTCGGCTTTGGCCGACCACCGGCCCTACAACAATATAAATCGCCGTTGTCTTTCCCTCTGATTGGTTGATGCTGGACTCAACATCAACCAGCAGGGGAAGGCATCATGAAGTACGAAGTAACCTACAGCGTCAAAGGATTCCTCCCTTGCTTTAGAGATGTTGTCGAAGTCCACAACATCGAGGACTGTGAAACGGAAGTGAAGAAGCTGGTTGAACAACTGACCGGCTCCAAGAAATCAATCCGAATCGTTCTCATTAAGCCAATCGAAGGAGTCTGACATGTCCCGCAAAGCCAATAAATTTTCCGGTGTTGAATCGTCAGTTGCTGACGCAGTTGTAGAAGAACAGGAAGCCATTGCCGAACCTGTTTCTGATCTCGTTGAAGAGATCATCGAAACGTTAGAAACGATTGAAACCGTTTCCTCTGAGGTCGATACTGAACAAACAGAAGTTGATCGTCTGAACCGTGTGAATGATCTTGAAAAACAGATCATTCAACATCAAGAGGCCATCAAACAGTTACGTTCAGAGTTGAAGAAACTGGATGGAAAGGCAAAGCGAGAAGGACCGACCAAGATGGAGATGTGTGTCGAAATCTGGAAATCAAACCCCGGCCTGTCACGGAAAGAGTACGTCGAGTTGTTCATCAATCAGGCCAATCTTTCGCCAGCAGGAGCACGAACTTACGTTCAACTGATACTGGCCAAGAACAAATAGACCGGTTTGACATTTCAAGTCAAGGGAGCCAATGCGCTCCCTTTTTTATTTGCGTTACAATTTGTATGTAACTTCTATTTCCGGAGATTGAAATGCCCAAAGGCCAACGTCGCACCCTGGAACAACAACTTGAAGAGGTGATAAAAAAGAAGGCCGAGTTGGAAGCACGCATCAAAGCGAAATCCGCTCTGTCTGCTGATCACAAAGCTATCAAGACCATCATTGCCGACATTGAGAAAGTGGCTGAAGACGCTGGTGTATTGGCCAAGGATGTCCTGAAACTGGTGTCCTCGAAGATTTCTCCTCGCAAAACCCGTACTCCGAAAGCGTAATCTCCACACTGAAAACACACCGTAATCGTCGTATAAGCGATTTACGAGTGTCGGGGAGTGTCGAGATGTAGGGAACGCTCTCAATCAGCGTGGTTTTACTGGCCTATGTACCGTTATCGTTGCGGTCATGGGCCTTCTTGTTTTTACACTAATTCAACCCTTTTTCAACTTTAGAGAATTAGGGTAAAAAACGGAACCCTTGCCGTAGATGAACTGGCCAGAAGATGTTTTTTCATTGGAGGCCATTGATTTTTATCGGTGTGGGTTCAAATTCGATGTTCAGGCCATTGGCGTTCGACTTCGTTGCTGACATCTACATTGGGTTTGACTTGAGGACATTGGCCTTTGATATGAACTGCTGCTTTTGTCCAATTTCCGGTTTTGCTTCAAATAATCAAAACATGGATTGGTGAGGCCGTAGGCCGAGAACGCAGTGGCCAATCCTTGTTTTTCACCCGCAGGGCGAAGCCCGTAGGGTGTATCCATTCCGTCATTGGTGTTCATCTGACATAGCCATTCGGTTTGGACGCAATGCCATGTAACCAGTGACCCGATGTCGTTATCCAATCCGGGTTTGATTTTTAAAAACAAACAAAATTAGGGGTTGGTGAGGCCGAAGGCCGACCACGAAGTGGCCAACCCCTATTTTTCACCCGAAGGACGAAGTCCGTAGGGTGAATCCATCCAATCATCGGGTTTCATCTGAAAATGCCATCGGGTGGACAAGACGCAACCCCATGTAATTCGGTTTGGTTTCATCCTATCTGACCAGTGATCCCTCCCTTCGGTCGGAAGGATTTCGCTTAACTGTTCGGTCACTTCGTTCCCTCCAGTGACGCTCATCCTTGTTTTTTTAAGGCTATCGGGTGAACAAATCAGGTGAACCAATTAGAT
>CAZDRS010000466.1:0-2055 GCA_964507585.1 uncultured Dechloromonas sp. | reverse complement strand
AGTAGCCCTGCAGGAACTTGTTCCAGTAGGGAATGGCCTCCTTCTCGCGGGTAAAGACGGCCTGCTCAATGAAAGGCAAGGGCTTGCCACAGTCATCCAGCAAGCCGGCCTCGCGATCCCCGGCCTCACCCTCGCAGGGGTAGGCCTGACCGTGGAAATTGGGATTGCGTGACAACACCATGCGGCGGTTCGGATCGTTTTCGGAGAGCATGTATGGCCCGGTGCCAACCGGCCACCAATCGAGGGTCAGGTTTTTCAATGCCATCCCCGGCTGGGCAAAGAAACGATCGACCTCGCGCGGCACCGGGGCGAAAAATGGCATGGCCAGCCAGTAGGCGAACTGCGGGTACTTGCCCTTGATGCGGATGCGCCAGGTATGGGCATCGACTTTCTCCACACCGCTCAGCGGATAGGCATCGAGATCCAGCCACTCGTCGCCCCCCTTATCCTTGGCCGCCTGCTGCAGGCTGTCGCCCAATTCCTTCAGGCCGACGATCTTTTCGGCCATCATGCCGAAGATCGGGGAATGCAGGCGCGGATGGGCCAGGCGCTTGATCTGGTAAATATAGTCGTCGGCCGTCAATTCGCGGGAATCCACTTTGGGAAAATCGCTCACCACCTGCCGCCCCGAAGCGATGCCGCTCCCCAGGTATTCCGGCTTGCCCTGCGCATCCAGCGCGAAGGCCGGATGCGGCTGGAAGCGAATGCCCGGCTTCAGCTTCAACTCATAAACGCTTTCGGCGATGCGTTCAACCGGCGCATCGTGGGGCAATTCGCGGCCCGCAGCGTCGAGAAAACGCGGTACCGGCACTTGCTCGACAGTGGTGGGGATCAGTTCGTAAGGCCGCTTCAGGTAGTGATACTGCAGCGGCGGCTCGTAAATCTGCGCGGTAAAGGTGATTTCGTCTTCGGTATAGGACTGCGCCGGGTCGAGATGCTTGGGGCGGTCGGTAAAGGCGGTGTAGAGGATATTGCGGCCGGCATCGGCCGCCGGATAGGGGTCGTTCCAGGCCTGGCCACAGGCAGACAAGGCAAAGACGGCGATCAGCGCGGCACAGATTTTTCGCATGGGCCGAAGTGTAACAACTTGACCGCCCACCTGCCCATTGCCCACAATGCCCCAGACCAACAACATAGAGGCAGACCATGCTCGATACGAAAATCCCCGACTTCTCGCTGCCCGCGACCGGTGGCACCCCGTTCAACCTGGCCGCCCAAGCCGGCAAGACCGTCGTCATCTATTTCTACCCCAAGGACAGCACGCCGGGCTGCACCACGCAAGGCCAGAATTTCCGTGACCTGCACGACCAGTTCCTCGCCGCCAACGCCGTCATTCTCGGCATCTCGCGCGACAGCCTGAAGTCGCACGAGAACTTCAAGGCCAAGCAGGCTTTCCCCTTCGAACTCGGCTCCGATGCCGACGAGGCCGTCTGCAACCTGTTCGGGGTCATCAAGCAGAAAATGATGTACGGCAAGCAATGCCGTGGCATCGAGCGCAGTACCTTCGTCATCGACGGCCAGGGCGTCCTGCGCCGCGAATGGCGTGGCGTCAAGGTGCCCGGCCACGTGCAGGAAGTACTCGATTTCGTGAAAACCCTCTGATTTCCCAACCCCAGACCAAAGGCCCCCTCATGCCGCGCAAACCCGCTGCCGCAAAGAAGCCCGCCGTTACCAAGATCTTCGTCCTCGACACCAACGTGCTGATGCACGACCCGAGCTGCCTCTTCCGCTTCGAGGAACACGATGTCTTCCTGCCGATAATGACGTTGGAAGAACTCGACAACCACAAGAAGGGCATGTCCGAAATCGCCCGCAACGCCCGCCAGGCCTCGCGCACGCTGGACGAGATGCTGGCCCATGACGATGTCGATATCGATGAAGGCATCGACCTCTACGGCCCGTCCAGCAAGCTGGCCAGCGGCCGCCTCTACCTGCAGACCGAGGCGATCAGCGGCGAATTGCCGCAAGGCCTGCCGACCTCCAAGGTCGACAACCAGATCCTGTCGGTGGTCATCCACCTGCAGAAGAAATTCCCCAAGCGGCCGGTCATCCTGG
>CAZDRS010000465.1:0-2059 GCA_964507585.1 uncultured Dechloromonas sp. | reverse complement strand
ACCTTCACGCCTTGCGGCACTAGCTCCTAAGGCTAGCGTGTCTGGCACAATTCTACTTGCCAGGATCTGGCAAATCGATTTTCGCCCCCACCTCGTCTTGGCGACTAAAGTCGTACCAGGACTACGGTCTTGCAAAGCACCACTGGTGCTTCTCACAATTCCACCACTCGCGCTAGAATTGCACAAATGTTATTGTACATATTTGCTGGCATTTTTTCAAATTATTTATAACAAACTCAAAATACTCATATTTTATGATTTTTATAAAACACCAGGCTACCATCGGCGTATGATTTATCACCTACTATATTAAAGCCTTCAAAACCAGGACGCATATAATTTTTGGGCAACGACAACACATATAAACCACTATTTTTAACATTCCGCACAAGCTTGGCTAGTTGTTCAGGCACTATGTGGTCATATGGCGGATCGGCTAATACTATATCAAACTTGGTTTCAAAGTTGTGATCACTCCAGCTAGCACAGTTAGCCTGGGTAAGCTTGCTATTAGTTATGTGAAGTTTTTTTATATTTTGAGCTATGGATATATACGCAGCTTTTTCGGAATCTAAAAACACTATGCTACTAGCTCCCCTACTAAGCGCTTCTATGCCCAACGCTCCACTGCCTGCAAATGCGTCTAACACACTTAAGCCTGTTATGTCGCCAAGAGTGTTAAATAGTGCCCCCCGCATTCGCTCGCCCATAGGGTGGGTTTTGTGACCCTTGGGACTATCTATTATTTGTCCCTTATATATACCTGATATTATCCGCATATTGCCAGAATATAGCTATTATTACCAAAAAACAAGGACACAATTTCCAACAGGGGTTAAAAGTGGTAAAATCCAGACATGAAGAAGCTATGGATACTACCAATAATCGTTGTTACAGCCCTACTGTTCACAGTCTTAGGTATTTACATAACTAAAGCCCAAAAGCCCGTACAAAACGCTGTAAATGCGCCACAGCCTATATCTGTACCACTAGACGCTAACAAGATATTAGAACTAGTAAATGCAGAGCGTGCCAAAGTTGGTGTTGCGCCATTAGTAAGCGATCCACGGCTGGTGGCTAGTGCACAAGCTAAAGCTGATGACATGGTGGCTAATAACTACTTTAACCATGTAAGCCCAGTGACTGGTAAACATGGTTACGAGAATATACCTAAAGGCATGTGTGTTATGAGTAGTGAGAACATCCAGTCAAGCCCCAAAGAGGGCGATAACAACCATGATGCAGTTACTTGGTGGATGAATTCCAAACCACACCATGATGCAATGCTGGATGCCAGATATAATCTCACAGGGATAGGCACAGCTTATAACCCTAAGCAAGACAGGTACATTTCAGTCCAGCACTTTTGCCAAACAAACTAATTTAGACTCAATTGTTAAAACTCCTAGCGCAAAAAGGAGAACCAAACAATGAGTTTTTGGAACGATTTCAAAGCGGGCGCAAAAAGTACCCCAATAGGTGGACTAGTAGACGCAGTAAAAGACTATGTAGAGCCAGGTTTAGGGCTAAACCCGGTTAATAGAGGCTCCCAAGGCGACTGGAACAAGGCCAACCCGCTAATATTCCCTACTGCAGGGAAAGGCGCACAAGGTGTGACTCCAGATGGCAACGACCTAACCCCTCCAGGTGGAAGCACCAGCTATTCTAACGGTGGTGGCTCATATAGCGCTGCACAATCAGCTGCAGCAGCTCAGGCAGCAGCACAGAGGCAAGCAGATATAAACAACGCTCAAAACGCCTACAACGAGGCTCAGTTTGGACTTGATCAGATAGGTAAACAGCGCAGTATTGGTTTAGATAACATAACTAACTCATTTACTAACTACCGAAACACCCTAAACGGTCAAAAAGCTACTAATGAACGAGATTACAACACTAATCGTAATAAAATTAGCGGTTATGAACAAGCCCGATCACAGATAAACGAGGGAGTACGTCAAAAAGCACAAGGCTTACAAAGGTGGCTAGCTAGTTTTGGGGCTGGCGATAGTGAAATGGCAAGAGTTATGGCCCCCTACGCTGCTGCAAGAGTTGGATC
>CAZDRS010000464.1:0-2066 GCA_964507585.1 uncultured Dechloromonas sp. | reverse complement strand
GACGACCTGGCCATCGTCGAAGGCGTCATCGGCCTGACCCAGGCCTTCCGCCGCGCCGTGATCGCCGAGGGGGTCGAAACCGTCGAGCACGGCCTCGTCCTGCTCCTGCTCGGCTGCGACATGGCCCAGGGCTTCGGCATCGCCCACCCCATGCCGCCCGACACGCTGCCCGGCTGGATCAGCCACTTCCAGCCCGACGAGCTATGGAACCTGGCCGCCGCCTTCAACTGGTCGCGCGACGACCTGCCCATGCTGATCGCCGAGGTCGACCACAAACGCTGGGTACGCGCCCTGAATGCCTACCTCGACAACACCTCCGGCCACATCGAGCCGCCCCTGCTGGGCGAGCACGCCTGCCGCTTCCGGCGTTGGCAGGACAGCCCCGACAGCCAGCGCTACAGCGCCATCGAGGGCTTCTACGAAATCCCCGGCCTGCACACCCGCATGCATGAAATCGGCGCCCAACTGGTCGCCACTCACCAGGCCGGCGACCGGGCCGGCGTGGAAACGCTGCGCCACGAATTCCGTCAAATCGGCGAGCAATTGATCGCCGCCATCCAGAACATCCAGACCGAAGTGCTGATCAGCGCCCAGCGGCTCAAGCGATAGCGGCTGTTCGCAGCACGCAGCGCATTGGAATATCCGGCCCGACCACCGATTTTCCACCCCGTTTTTGTTTGATGATCATCAATCTGCCGGTACACTTGCGCGTCCATAATTCGCGTCTGATTTATTTCGGTTTTTTCCCTGATGCTTGAAGCTGACAATCTGGAATGCGTGCGCGGCGAGCGCCGCCTGTTCGCAGGCCTCGGCTTCAAGCTGGAAGCGGGGGAACTGCTCTATCTGCAAGGCAAGAACGGCGCCGGCAAGACCAGCCTGCTGCGCATGATCATCGGCCTTCTACCGCCGGAAGCCGGCGAGATTCGCTGGAAAGGCCAGTCGATCCGCCGCAACGGCGAGGATTTCCGCGCCGACCTGTGCTACCTCGGCCATCTGAATGCCATCAAGGAAGAGCTGACCCCGCTCGAGAACCTGCTCGCCTCGGCCCACCTGGCCGACGAAGCCTTGTCGGAAGACGACGCCCTCGATGCGCTGGAGCAGGTCGGCCTCGCCGGCCGCGAGGATCTCGCCTGCAAATACCTGTCGCAAGGCCAGAAGCGGCGCGTCGCGCTGGCCCGCCTGGTCAAGGAGCGCCGCCCGCTGTGGGTGCTCGACGAGCCCTTCGTCGCCCTCGACGTGGCGGCCGTCGATTGGCTGGCCGGCATCATCTCCGGCCACCTGCAACGCG
This sequence comes from uncultured Dechloromonas sp., assembly GCA_964507585.1. Classification (GTDB taxonomy): domain Bacteria; phylum Pseudomonadota; class Gammaproteobacteria; order Burkholderiales; family Rhodocyclaceae; genus Azonexus. Next base: position 778 of record CAZDRS010000464.1, on the reverse strand, counting down.
GCGGCCTGGCCGTGATGACCACCCACCAGCTGGTTGCCATCCCGGCCGGCACGGTGCGCGAGCTGAAGCTGAGCTGAAACCACGATGCTGAAAATCATCCTCGCCGTCGTCGGCCGCGACCTCAAACTGGCCATGCGCCGCCAGGCCGACATCGTCTCGGCGCTGTTCTTCTTCGTCATCGTCGTCAGCCTGTTTCCGCTCGGCATCGGCCCCGAGCCCGACCTGCTGCGCAAGCTGGCGCCCGGCGTGCTGTGGGTCGCCGCCCTGCTCGCCACCATGCTGTCGTTGCCCCGCCTGTTTGCCGACGACCACCGCGACGGCACGCTGGAGCAACTGGCCCTGGCCCCCCATCCGCTCGGCCTGGTGGTTACCGGCAAAGTGATCGCTCACTGGCTTGTTTCCGGCCTGCCGCTGGCCCTGATCGCGCCGGTGCTCGGCATCCAGTTCGACCTGTCCACCGATGCGCTGCTCGTGCTGACCGGCGCCATCCTGCTCGGCACGCCGGCGCTGTCCGGCATCGGCGCCATCGGTGCGGCGCTGACCCTCGGCCTGCGTGGCGGCGGCGTGCTGCTCTCGCTGCTCGTTCTGCCTTTGTATATCCCGGTGCTAATATTCGGCGCTGGCGCGGTTGACGCGACAGTGTCCGGGCTCGGGGGGGAAGGACACCTGTCGCTGCTGGCCGCCATGACTTTCGCTTCACTCGGCTTCGCCCCCTGGGCCTCAGCCGCCGCCTTGAAGATCGCCCTCGAATGAACGACCGCTTCAATCTCTACAAATT
>CAZDRS010000463.1:0-2069 GCA_964507585.1 uncultured Dechloromonas sp. | reverse complement strand
TCGGCCGCTCCAACATCGTCGGCAAGCCGATGGCGATGCTGCTGATCAACGCCGGTGCCACCGTCACCGTCTGCCACTCCAAGACGAAAGACCTGAATTTCCACACCCGCCGCGCCGACATCGTCGTCGCCGCCGTCGGCAAGCCGAAGTTCGTCAAGGGCGACATGATCAAGCCGGGCGCCGTGGTCATCGACGTCGGCATCAACCGCCTGCCGGACGGCAAGCTGTGCGGCGACGTCGATTACGCCGACTGCCTGGAAGTCGCCGGCCAGATCACCCCGGTGCCGGGCGGCGTCGGGCCGATGACCATCACCATGCTGCTGGCCAATACCATCGAGGCCGCCGAACGCAAGGCAGGAATCCGCTAAATGAACGCTGCTCACCAACCGCTCGTCGGGGTCGTCATGGGCTCCGATTCCGACTGGCCGACCATGCAGGCCGCCGCCGTCATCCTGAAGGAATTCGGCGTGCCCTTCGAGGCCCGTGTCGTTTCTGCCCACCGTACCCCGGATCTGCTGTTCGACTACGCCGCCATGGCCGGTGAGCGCGGCCTCAAGGCGATCATCGCCGGGGCCGGCGGCGCCGCCCACCTGCCGGGCATGCTGGCTGCCAAGACCACCGTGCCGGTGCTCGGCGTGCCGGTTCAGTCCAAGGCGCTGTCCGGCGTCGATTCGCTGCATTCCATCGTGCAGATGCCGAAGGGCATCCCGGTCGCCACCTTCGCCATCGGCGAGGCCGGCGCCGCCAATGCCGCGCTGTTCGCCGTCGCCATGCTGGCCAACGAAAACGCGGCGCTGAACGACAAGCTGCAAGCCTTCCGCCAGGCCCAGACCGAGAAGGTCTTGGCCATGAAGTTGCCAGAGGTATGATTCCAGCGCGCCTGCGAAGCCCTCGCTTCGTTGGCCGCGTCGCTCATTCCTCGCCGTACTAGCGTACTGTCTCGTCATTCACTCCTTGCCGCCTCGCGATCATCTTCACATGCGCACTGGAAATACGTCCTTGACCATGATCCTGCCGCCCGCCACGCTGGGCATGCTCGGTGGCGGCCAGCTTGGCCGCTTCTTCGTTTCTGCCGCCCACGAAATGGGCTACCAGGTCTGGGTGCTCGATCCGGACAAGAATAGCCCGGCCGGCCAGATTGCCGAACGCCACTTCTGCGTCGATTACAACGACTACGCGGCGCTCGACGAATTTGCCAATGGCTGCGCGGCGATCACCACCGAATTCGAGAACGTCCCGGCCGATACGCTGGACTACCTGGCCAAGTTCGTGCCGGTGCGTCCGCATGCCGCGGCGGTCGCCGTCTGCCAGAACCGCATCGCCGAGAAATCCTTCCTGCGCGACAACGGTTTCCCGCACGGCCCCTTCGCCGCGATCAACTGCGAAGACGACATCCGCAATGCCGATGCCGCGCTGTTCCCGGCCATCCTGAAAGTCGCCCGCTTCGGCTACGACGGCAAGGGGCAGGCGACGGTGAACAACCGCGAGGAAGCGCTGATCGCCTTCGGCCATTTCAAGGGTGAGCATTGCGTGCTCGAACAGCGCCTGACGCTCGACTATGAAGTGTCGGTGGTTCTGGCCCGCGACGAAAACGGCAAGGTCGCCTGCTTCCCGACCGGTGAAAACCAGCACACCAAGGGCATTCTCGATGTCTCCATCGTGCCGGCGCGCACCACCGGCTGTGTCAAGAGCGACGCCGAGGATGTCGCCGCCCGCATTGCCGAAAAGCTCGGCTACATCGGCACCATGGCCGTCGAGTTTTTCGTCAGCCGCGGCCAGCTGATCGTCAACGAAATGGCGCCGCGCCCGCACAACAGCGGTCACGCCACCATCGACGCCTGCGTCACCAGCCAGTTCGAACAGCAAGTGCGCGCCCTGTGCGGCCTGCCGCTCGGCGAGTCGCGGGCGCACTCGGCTTCGGTCATGGTCAATCTGCTCGGCGACCTGTGGTTCGACGGCGACACCTACCGCGAGCCGGACTGGGCCAAGCTGTACGCCATCCCCAACCTGAAGCTGCACCTCTACGGCAAGCACCACGCCCGCCATGGCCGCAAGATGGGCCACTTCAC
>CAZDRS010000462.1:0-2087 GCA_964507585.1 uncultured Dechloromonas sp. | reverse complement strand
CCAAAGGTGCTTCTCACCATATACACAGACTAGGCTACGAAGATCCGTCAAAAAATCCTGAAGAGCACAAGGAAAGAGTTGAGTATTTGATGGAACATATATCAGCATTACTAAGCATGGCGCATGACTCAATAGCTGATAAATCCATAGAGCCAAGCATTGAAGACTTAATCGAGATAGTACAAGATAAAGTTATCGAAGCGGCGGCAGGTGCAAAAGAAGATGGCCAGAGAGATATAAGCTCTTCCATGATCGAACCACTACTGGCGCTCAATGCACTTTTCAGGGGCCATGATAACCCGCATCAATTAGCATTAAAGATAGTTTCAAGTGGTCTAGCTCCTGAGGCAATTATTGCAACAAGCAACACCAGAGGTGTAATTGCCAACGACAGCATCGATAGTTGGGATATGTCTTACGGATTTCACAGCTTCACTCCATTAAGTAAGCTAGTGGCTGATGATTATAGATTATTTAAAGTGGCTATTGGAGAGGATGGCGAAAGTATTGATGAAATTGAAGAAAGGATACTTAGAGACGAGGACCTATTGTCAGAATTACACATCGATGAACTATTAGCAATACATAAACAGTGCGAAAAGAATATGGATAAAGGTAGATCCAGACAGATACTACTCAGATGTATTAATCTTATTTCTGATCAAATAAAACGTTATGACCAAGGAGAGGACCGTTCATTGCTAGTTGATACGGGATCAATTTCCATAATTATAACTGAATCGGTAAAGCTTGGTCTTGATAGTCAAGTAGCCATACTGACCGAGCAAGTCAGACGATGTTTGTTATCAAAAGACGAGCCCAAGCTAGATTCTTTAATCGGTAAGCTATTTTCAAACGTCGACACCGAAACACTTGATAGTCTGCTAACCCCAGGCAAACACAATTTAGATGATCTAGGCCCTGAAATAGGCGAGAGGATCACGCAAAAAACGCTAGCACTACGAAGAGAACTCGTCGCTCGTGGGATGCCAGACGAGGATAAATATTTTGAAGAAATACTGAAGGCTAAAGACCCTATGTCTGCGCGATACATACCAAAAGACTTTGAGTGGAAGAATGAGGATGGCAAATTTAGTGAACATTTTGTAAGGTTAGTGGCGGGGGACAGGCGTAGTGGCATGGACTACACCGACAGGCTAGGAACTATGTCAATAATTATTTGCTCACACCTGCAGTACTTCCAGGATTCATTTAACAAACTTGCACGGAAACTAGATATGGATCCAGAGTCTGAAGTGATATATTTTACTGAACTTATTCAATTAATTTCTAACATTCCCATTAATTCAATTTCAATGCTGGATATGCAACAATTTCTGAATAAAGATAGCCCTATTTTAATACTTAGAGCAATGCAAAAATGTCACCTCAAAAAGGATAGCCCCCTTTATGTTACAGATTATTTCTCTGATATTTTAGGAGACTCTGAAGCGCCTGACATACCCTATGAACTGATTGATAGGGTATATATCGAATACGGCAATGAATTACCTTTTGAGGTTGTTAAACAAATAATAAACTATCGCGAAACGGCAGAGGGGATAATATCATCCATATCTTCGCTTAACCTGCGCCAGGATCAGTCTGATGATTTATTGACAGAGATATCGAAATCGCCAGACATAAATTCTTTTTCAGATCTATTAATTACATTAAAATCAAATACGAATTTTAGCAATGATCAGCTTATGGGCATGTTAAGAATGTATCCCATGTCAAATAGATTCGCTACAGTTAAGGATCTCATAAAGATACAAGAAAAACTCCTAGCTATAGGTTCCAGCCTCAATTCTATCGAGATAAACTATACCATATTGGAAAGATTAAAAGACTACATAGAAGCAGAGGGTTCTGAAATTTACTTAAACCTAATAATGGCTTCCCAACAAGAAGGAAACACCATTAAAGCCATATTAACCGCATTTAAAGATACAGACTGGGGTGAAGTAGGATCACGACACAAACAGAAGGTTGAACTTGAACAGTTAAGTATAATTAAAGCTATATTTATTAAACTACAGATACCGACAGATGTAGCAGAAAAATTTTTTGGCTCATGGAAAAGC
>CAZDRS010000461.1:0-2111 GCA_964507585.1 uncultured Dechloromonas sp. | reverse complement strand
TTGATCTGCCACTGGACTTCGAAGTCGATGGCTTCCTTCAGGAAACGGAAGGAATTGAGGTTCTTGATCTCGCGCCGGGTACCGAACGGAGCACCGGGACGACGCACCGACACGTTGGCGTCACAACGGAAGGAACCTTCCTGCATGTTGCCGTCGCAAATGCCGATCCAGCGCACCAGGCCGTGCAGCGCCTTGGCGTAGGCTACCGCTTCATCGGAGGAGCGCATGTCGGGCTCGGTAACGATCTCAAGCAGCGGCGTGCCGGCACGGTTCAGGTCGATGCCCGACTTGCCATGGAAATCTTCGTGCAAGGACTTGCCGGCATCTTCCTCAAGGTGGGCCCGCGTCAGGTTGACGGTCTTTTCGTAAGCCTTGTCGCCCGAGCCAACCTGCACGGTAATCGCGCCACCTTGCACGACAGGCAGTTCGAACTGGCTGATCTGGTAACCCTTGGGCAGATCCGGGTAGAAGTAATTCTTGCGGGCGAACACCGATTTCGGGGCCACCGTGGCACCGATGGCCAGGCCGAAGCGGATGGCGCAATCGACGGCTTTCTTGTTGAGCACCGGCAGCACGCCGGGCAGCGCCAGATCGACGGCGCAGGCCTGGGTGTTCGGCTCGGCGCCGAAAGCGGTCGAGGCACCGGAAAAAATCTTGGAGACGGTTGCCAATTGCGCGTGCGTCTCGATGCCGATCACGACTTCCCATTGATTCATAGCTTCATCCGTTCAGAAACACTGGCCGGTCTTCGATTCGACGAGAATCGGCCACAAATAATCGAATGCCTTGCCGTCGCAGGACTTATGGCAGCTGTTGAAGGCCACGGTAATCTTCTCATCCTGCTCGCGCCACATGCGAACCGTGCACTTGCTGTCCTTGGCATGGCGCAGCAGCACCTGCGGCACGGTGCTTTCCTGGCGAAAATCGGTCAGCGCGAAACGACAGGTACCGCGCCCCTTGATCGCCACGTCGGCCTTGAACTCCTGCACGGCACCATCGTCGACCAGCAGGTTCAGCTTGGTTGCCGTGCCGATCTCATCGACATGGGCGCAATGCGAACTGACATTGACCGGTGACACATCGTGCTGCTTGATGCCGCGCCGGGCCAGCGCCCGCTGCGCTTCGGTCGACAGGCCGGACGGCTGGCGGGACGGACGGCTGCTCGGCCGCTCCGCCCGCGGTTCCTCAGGCTGCTTGTCTTCCGGCGGCGGCGTGGCACAACCGGCAAACAGCAGCATGACGGCCAGCGGGGCCAGCCAGCGACGCATCAGGCGATGGCCTCCGGCCGCCGGGCGTGCCAGTCGGTCGCCTGCTGGTAGCGATGGGCGACGTTGAGCAGGCGCGCTTCGTCGAAATAGTTGCCGATCAGTTGCAAACCGACCGGCAAACCGCCGGCAAACCCGCAGGGAACCGACATGCCGGGCAAGCCGGCCAAGTTGACAGCGATGGTGTAGATGTCCGACAGGTACATCTGCACCGGATCGGCCGCCTTTTCACCGAGCTTGAAGGCGGTGGACGGCGAGGTCGGCCCCATGATCACGTCGCACTGCTTGAAAGCCTCGACGAAATCGTTGGCGATCAGGCGGCGGATGCGCTGCGCTTGCAGGTAGTAGGCATCGTAATAGCCATGCGACAAGACGTAGGCGCCGATCAGGATGCGTCGCTTGACCTCGGCGCCGAAGCCCTGGGCGCGGGTCTTCATGTACATATCGTCGAGGTTGCCGTATTCCGGGGCACGATAGCCGTAGCGTACGCCGTCGAAGCGGCTCAGGTTGGAACTGGCCTCGGCCGGCGCGATGACGTAGTAGGCCGGCACCGACAGGTGCGAATTGGGCAGCGACACCTCGACGCAGGTGGCACCGAGCTTTTCGTATTCGGCAATGGCGGCGCGCACGGCGGCCATCACCTCGGCATCGCAGCCTTCACCGAAGAATTCCTTGGGCAGGCCGATGCGCAAGCCGTTCAGCGGTTTTTCCAGATCGCGAGTGTAATCCTCGGCTGGGCGCTCCAGCGAGGTCGAATCGCGCTCGTCGAAACCGACCATGGTATTGAGCAGCAGCGCGCAATCCTCGGCACTGGCCGCCATCGGGCCGCCCTGGTCGAGCGAGGAG
>CAZDRS010000460.1:0-2112 GCA_964507585.1 uncultured Dechloromonas sp. | reverse complement strand
GTGCTCGCCTCGCTCGACGTCTTCGTGCTGCCGACGCACCAGGAAGCGCTCGGTACCGCCTTCATCGAGGCCGGCGCGATGGGCCTGCCGGCCGTGGCCTCCAACGTCGACGGCGTGCCGGAGGTCGTCCTCGACGGCAAGACCGGCTACCTAGTGCCGGCACAGGACGGCAAGGCGCTGATCGAGCCGATCAGCCGCCTGCTGGCCGACCCGGTGCTGCGCCAGTCGATGGGCGCCAACGCCACCGAATTCGTCCGCCGCAAGTTCGCCCGCGAAGTGATGGCGCAGGGCATGGAAGCCTTGTACCAGCGCCTGCTGGAGGCGAAATGAGCCTCGGGCAGCCGCTGCCCGTGCTGATGTACCACCACATCAGCCCGAAACCCGGGCTGGTGACCTGCTCGCCGGACAATTTCCGGGCGCACATGCAGTGGCTGGCCGACAACGGCTGGAAAACCCTGTCTACCGATGAATTTGCCCAGGCTCTGGCCAGTGGCCAGGTGCCGAAGAAAAGCGTGCTGGTCACTTTCGACGACGGCTACCTCGACAACTGGGTTTACGCCCACCCGGTGCTCAAGGAATTCGGCCAGCGCGCCACGCTGTTCCTGATTACTGGCTGGATCGGCGACGGCCCGCTGCGCCCGCATGCCGGCCAGCCCGGCGTGCCGGAGGTGCCGACCCATAGCCAGGCGATGGCCGCTGCCGCCGCAGGCAAGTTCGACGACGCCTTCCTGCGCTGGTCGGAAGTCGAGGCCATGCGTGCCGCCGGCACTTTTGACTTCCATTCGCACACCCACACCCACACCCGCTGGGATCGCCAGATCGCCGACCAGGCCGAGCGCGACCGGGCGCTGGCCGACGACCTGGCCGCCTCGCGCGCCACACTGGCCGCCCGGCTGGGCAGCGCGACGCCGCACCTGTGCTGGCCGCAGGGCTACTACGATGCGGCCTACCAGCGCGTTGCGCTGGCCGCCGGCTTCACCCACCTGTACACCACCGAGCCTGGCGTCGTGCGCCGCGATACCGATCCGGCCCGGATTCCGCGTCTGGTTATCAAGGACAAGCCGGCCAAGTGGTTCGGCGGGCGGATGGGCCTCTACGGCCGGCCGCTGCTGTCAGCCCTCTACCTCGGCCTGAAATCGGGCAAGAAGGGCCACTGATGCGCCTGCGCCTGCGCGAACCGCTGCTCTACCGCTGGCTGCGCCTGAAACGGGCGCTCGACCGCCGACCACGCCCGGCCAGCGAACTCGGCACGCCGGCCATCCACCGCATCCTGGCCATTTCCTGCACGGCGCTGGGCGATACCCTGCTGTCCACACCCGGTCTGCGGGCGCTGCGCCAGACCTATCCGCAGGCCCACATCACGCTGCTCGTCCATCCCTCGTTGCAGCAACTGTTCACCGGCCTGGCCGAGGTCGATGAACTGGTTTCCTACGACGGCAAGTGGCGGGGTTTTCGCCGCGCCGCCAGCCAGCTCAAGGGCTACGATCTGGCTGTCATCCTGCACGGCAACGAGCCGCAGGCGACGCCGCTGGCCTACTTGTCCGGTGCCCGCCACATCTTCAAGCTGCCCAACAACAACCGCTGGAATTTCCTGCTCAGCAACCGCGAGCCGGTGCTCGGCTGGGACGATCTCGGCCACGGCATCGACCAGCGCCTGGCGGTGGCGAAGCTGGCCGGCGCCCAGGGCGAATTCGAGCGGCGGATGAGCGTGCCGGCCCACGCCGCGGGCAAGGCAGCCGTCGATCAGGCCCTGGCCGAGCGCGGCTGGCAGGACGTGACTGTCGTCGCCTTCCAGCCCGGCGCCTCGACGATGAGCCGGCGCTGGCCGCGTTCGCGCTTCATCGCCGCGGCCGTCGAGATGGTCAAGGCGCGGCCGGATCTGCGTTTCGTCGTGACCGGATCGCCGGCCGAAGCCGCGCTGTGCCAGGAAGTGGCGGCCGGTATCGAGGCGGCGGTGCCCATCGCCGGAGGAACCCGGGCCTGGGCTTCGGCCGGCCAACTGCCGCTGATCGCCTTGCCCGACCTGCTGCGCCGTTCCAGCCTGCTGGTCACCGGCGATACCGGGCCGATGCATCTGGCGGTGACGGTCGATACGCCGGTCGTCGCGCTGTT
>CAZDRS010000459.1:0-2121 GCA_964507585.1 uncultured Dechloromonas sp. | reverse complement strand
CCCAGTTGCCGACCAGCTTGTGGATGGCTTCCAGCGCCCAGAAGATCGGTGCGGCAACGACGGTCAGCCAACCGTAATCGACGACCAGGTCGAGGCCCGGAGCAACTTGCTTGAGGGCCGCCTGCTCTTGCGGGCCGGCATACAGGCTGACCGCGGATTCACCCTTGGCGCCGGGTGCGATTTCGGCAACCGGTACGATCACGCCAGCCTGGAAAATGTTGCCGCCTTCCAGCTTGCGCATGTAGAACTCGCGCTGGGTCTTGTCCTTGGGTACGAAGGCCGTGACGAAATAGTGCTGCACCATGGCCAGCCAGCCGTTGTCGGCCGTCTTGGCGAACTTGGCCTTGTTGTCGGCGATGTGAGCGAAATCGACCTTCTGGTACTTGTCGGCTTCGGTGTATACCGCCGGGCCGGTGAAGGTGGATACCATCTTGGTTTCGCCAGCCGGTGCCACATCGTCGCGCTGCAACTGGAAATAGGCGTGTGGGGCGATGGCCTTGTCACTGCCGTTGGCGATTTCCCAGGCAACGTCAATCAGGTAGGAACCGCGCTTGAAGGTGAGCACCTTGGCAACCTTGATACCGTTCTGCTCGGCTTCCAGGCGAACCTTCAGCTCGTTGCTGCCGTCGGCCAGCTCGGAAACACCGGCAGCACGCTTGAAGGTGGTGCGGTGCGTCGGCAGCCCTTCACCGATCAGGCCGGCCTGTGCCATATAGTGATGCTTGGCATCGAACAGGACGAAATTCTTGTCCTTGTTGTCGTGTTCCTTGTATTTCAGCAGTTCGAGGCTAACCAGGTCGCCACCTTGGGTGGAGATGGTTGCCTTGAGAAGATCGGTGCTGATCGTGAAGGTTTCAGCCGTCGGTGCTGCCGCAATAGCGGCCGGAGCGACAGGTGCAGCCTTGCCCTGCAGGGCGGCCGACGGCACCGGTGCACCACCCGCTGCCGGGGTGGCCGCGGTGGCTTCCACAGCCGGTTTCGGCTGGTTGTACTTCTGCCAGTTTTCCCACAGCATGAAGCTGGAGAACGTGAAGATCAAAACCAGTATCAGGCGTCGAGTATCCATGAACGGCCTACGCAAAAATTCTTCAATCAGGGTACAGGATCATACCCGCCAGGATGCCAGGGATGGCAGCGGCAAACGCGCTTGACGCCCAGCCAGCCACCTTTGCAGGCACCGTATTTCTGTACTGCTTCGACGGTATATTCCGAACAACTGGGGAAATACCGGCATCGACGCCCAAGCCAGGGGCTGATGGCGTATTGGTAGATACGCACCAGGCCGACCAGCAGGCGCTTCATCAATCTTCCCGCTTCGGCCGTGGCCGTTGCAGTTTGTCGAACAGCGTGACGATATCATCGGCAATCTGCTTGCCATCGAGCGGAGCGGGTTTGACCGCCAGCCGGACAACAAGATCCATCGCCGGCAGGCTCGAACGACGCAAGCGGAACTGCTCGCGGACGATACGCTTGAGCCGGTTGCGGTCGACGGCATGCTTCAACAACTTCTTGCCGACCACCAGACCAAGCCGGGCATCAGCCATGCCTTCGGCACGCGGCTGATAGTGCAGCATCAGCAACTTGCCACGAATCGCCCTCCTGAAACCAAAAACGGATGAAAATTCATCCGTTTTGGTCAGGCGATAGCGTCTGGCGAAGCTTTGATTCACCTCGCCGGATTCCGGCTTAAACAGCCAGGCGCTTGCGGCCCTTGGCGCGGCGAGCAGCGAGAACGGCACGGCCGCCCTTGGTGCGCGAACGAACCAGGAAGCCATGGGTGCGCTTGCGGCGCACGACCGACGGTTGATACGTGCGTTTCATGTCGTAATCCCTTGATGTGCTAAGAAAAACACGCGATTAGACCCTGTGTAGACCGATCTTGTCAAGGCCAATTATTTCGCAAAGCTGTGGATAACTTTTCGGATGGCGGGTAAAATCGTCTGTTCGTCAGGCATCGAAGCGGTTTCTGACGAATCCACAAAATTCTATATAAATCATAGCGCTAATAACCGCCATCGAAGAAAGATCGAATGTGCGGGGAGGAGTATTTTCGTCGATGGCCGGTTTCTGGGAATCCTGTTTGCAACGCTTCGAGCAGGAACTGCCCGCGCAGCAATTCAA
>CAZDRS010000458.1:0-2127 GCA_964507585.1 uncultured Dechloromonas sp. | reverse complement strand
ATGCGGCCGAGGGCTTGCAGATGCGCGTCGTTGAAGCTCTGGATGCCGAGCGACAGGCGATTGACCCCGGCCGCGCGGAAGCCGGCAAACTTTTCAGCTTCCACGGTGCCCGGGTTGGCTTCCAGCGTGATTTCGGCATCCGGCGCTAGCATGGCCAGGGCGCGGAAGGCGGCGAGCAGTTCGTCGATGGCGGCCGGCGACAGCAGGCTGGGCGTGCCGCCGCCGAAGAAGACACTGACCACCGGCCGGCCCCAGATCAGCGGCAGGGCGGATTGCAGGTCGGCGATCAGCGCAGCGACGTATTCGCGTTCGGGAATCGTCTCGCCGGCTTCGTGCGAATTGAAGTCGCAGTACGGGCACTTTTGCACGCACCACGGCACATGGACATAGAGTGCGAGCGGCGGCGAAACGCGGAATTCGAGGGCGCTGGAGGCAGCTGGGGCCTTGCCGGCGGCGAAGATCGGGATGGTGCGGGCCATGAACGGGAAGTGCGGGTAGATTCCCGCTTTCGCGGGAATGACGGGAGCGGTTGACCTACAGTGTCGGTAGACGTTCGATCAATTTCTGCATCGCCCGCCCGCGATGCGACACCTTGTTCTTGGTTTCGGCGTCCATTTCGGCAGCGGTTTGGCCGAACTCCGGCACGAAGAACAGCGGGTCGTAGCCGAAGCCGCCTTCACCCTGCAGGGCGGGCAGGATTTCGCCCGGCCATTCGCCCTCGGCGATGATCGGCTGCGGGTCGTTGGCGGAGCGCACCAGCACCAGCACGCAGTAGAAATGGGCGCGGCGGTCGGTGCGTTCAGCCAGATGGCCGAGCAGTTTTTCGTTATTGCGGGCGTCCGATTTCGGTTCGCCGGCGTAGCGGGCCGACAGCACGCCGGGGGCGCCATGCAGTGCCTCGACGCACAGGCCGGAGTCGTCGGCCAGGGCCGGCAGGCCGCTATGGGCCGCGGCATGGCGGGCCTTGGCCAGGGCGTTTTCGACGAAGGTGCAGTGCGGTTCCTCGGCTTCCGGAATGCCCAGTTGGCCCTGCGGGATGACATTGAAGCCGAGCGGCGCCAGCAGCGCGTTCAGCTCCTTCATCTTCTTGGCGTTGTTCGAGGCGAGAACGAGCTTTTTCATACGGCGAGTGCGCTTTCCTGGGCGGCGACCAGCTGGCGGACGCCCATGGTGGCCAGATCCATCAGGACATTCATCTGCTCACGGCTGAAGGGTTCGCCTTCGGCCGTGCCCTGCACCTCGACAATGCCGCCCTGGCCGGTCATCACGACGTTCATGTCGGTGTCGCAGCCGGAGTCTTCCGGGTAGTCGAGGTCGAGCACCGGGCTGCCCTCGAAAATACCGACGGAAACGGCGGCGACGTGATCCTTGACCGGGTTGGCCGCTAGTTTGCCGGCCTGCACCAGCTTGTCGCAGGCCTCGTAGAGAGCGACCCAGGCGCCGGTGATCGAGGCGCAGCGGGTGCCGCCATCGGCCTGCAGTACGTCGCAGTCGAGGGTGATCTGGCGCTCGCCAAGGGCGGCCAGGTCGGTCACGGCGCGCAGGCTGCGGCCGATCAGGCGCTGGATTTCCTGGGTGCGGCCGGTCTGCTTGCCCTTGGCTGCCTCGCGGGCGCTGCGCGTGTGCGTCGAGCGGGGCAGCATGCCGTATTCGGCGGTCACCCAGCCCTGGCCCTTGCCGCGCAGGAAGGGCGGCACGTTTTCCTCGACCGAGGCGGTGCACAGCACGCGGGTGTCGCCCATCTCGATCAGCACCGAGCCTTCGGCGTGGCGGGTGAAGTTGCGGGTGATTTTGACGGTGCGGAGCTGATCCGGCTGACGTTGGCTGGGGCGCATGGCTTTCCTTATTTCTTCGGGTTGTATTTTTCGATGGCGGAGCGGATTTCGTCGATCGCCTTTTCGATCTCGTCTTCGCTCAACTCGCTCTTGTAGGCCGGGTTGCGGCCGAATTCCTCAAGGCGGGTCGTTACTTCGTCCTGGGTCATGGTCTGCGTCGAGATGGCGCTGCTCGCCTCTTCGACGTAGGCATCCTCCCAGCGCACGGCGACCACCGACAGGTTGTCGCGATGCGGGCCGCCCTTGGTTTCGGCCTGGTTGAGGATCATCGGCACGGCCTGCAGCAGGTTGG
>CAZDRS010000457.1:0-2128 GCA_964507585.1 uncultured Dechloromonas sp. | reverse complement strand
TTTTTAATAATGGCGTGCCCGGAGGGACTCGAACCCCCGACCTGCTGCTTAGAAGGCAGCTGCTCTATCCAGTTGAGCTACGGGCACTTGATCGAGGGGATGCGAGGGGGAAGGGATCTGGATGGCAGGATTGGTGCCTTGCTCCCAACATAAAGCCAGCATCGAAAATCGTGGGGATCACCGTAAAAAACAGTCTCCACAACCGCTCGAAAGCGAAGCATTCTACCTAAAAATCGACTACTGGATTCATATCCTGTCGTGCTTCCTCAAGCGTGACCTCTTTTGCAATTCCCGCGCTCGGCTTATCCTGCTCGCCTTACCGCACCAGTTGCTTGAGTGGGCGCTCAGGAACTTACCCCTGTAACCGGGGTTCGCCACAACGTTCAGTCAAGACAAAAAACATTCCAGACAGCGAAGGCTGTATTTCCATTTCCATCAAGCCATATCCAGTGCCAGTGATCTCGCTTCAACACCCAGCCCACCCCGGCAGCACCCGCCAATGAGACCCGCCCCACCCCGCCGCTCTCTGGCCAAGGAACTTGCCGACGCTGCAGCCGCCTACCAGGCGACCGAAATCGTTCCACACTGCGCCACCTGCAGCAAACCCTGCTGCAGCCTTGAAACGCTCGTCCTCGAACTGGACTGGCGGCAAGTGAAGTCATTCTGGCGCTTGGAAGAGTCGCGCCAGGCCTTCGACAAGCGCCTGGCAACAGGCAAAGGCCCGGAGGAAATCCGCGAAGGCAACGGCCTTTACTACGTTCATGGCAAACCCTGCCCTGCCTACGATTCATCGTGCGGCACCTGCCGCGTCTATGGTCAGCAGCTCAAGCCGGTAGGGTGCACGGATTTTCCGGTTTACGAGGACGGCAACCACCTGCTTGCCGACCTGCGTTGCGAAGCAGTCAATCTCAAAACCTTGACTGCCCGGATAGCTCGTACTCTGGGAGACGGCTACCGCATCGCCCAGTCAGCCGATAAGGAATTTCCTTTTCTGGTCACCTTGTCGGTCAAACCCGCTGGTAGAAGTCCGAAACGAGGCGGTTGAGGCCAATACCAATTTCATCGCCACTTGATTGAAGGCAGCAATGCCCTGTGCCAGCCCCTCAAATGTCTGAACCGCAAGCGCAGCCATGTCGTGCCGGAGAAGGCGCCATGGGAGTAAAACAGGCACCGGAAAAAACTTTAGCGAGATCAATCAGATAAAATCTCGCCCCTTGTCGGATAGGCAACAAGGCCATCCGCCCCTCCCCGAAAGCTTCCCCCATGATTACCCTCCGAAATGTCACGCTGCGCCGTGGCTCCAAGGTGCTGCTCGACAAGGCATCCGTCACCATCAACCCCGGCGAGAAGGTTGGCCTGGTCGGCCGTAACGGCGCCGGCAAATCCACGCTGTTCGCCCTGCTCAACGGCACGCTGCATGAGGATGGCGGCGATTATTCGATCCCCAGCCAGTGGCGCATGGGCCAAGTAGCGCAAGACATGCCGGAAACCGAGCAGAGCGCCACCGATTTCGTCATCGACGGCGACACCCCGCTGCTCGCCGCCCGCAACGAGGTACACGACGCCGAGGCGAGCGATGACGGCATGCGCATGGCCGAAGCCTACATGGCACTCAACGATGCCGGCGAGCACGATGCCGAAGCCCGTGCCCAGGCGCTGATCCTCGGCCTCGGCTTCAAGGTGTCGGAACTGCACAACCCGGTCAACAGCTTCTCCGGCGGCTGGCGCATGCGCCTGCAACTGGCGCGCGCCCTGATGTGCCCGTCCGACATCCTGCTCCTCGACGAGCCGACCAACCACCTCGATCTCGACGCCCTGGTCTGGCTCGAAGCCTGGCTCAAGCGCTACCAGGGCACACTGGTGATGATCAGCCATGACCGCGAATTCCTCGACGCCATCACCGGCGTCACGCTGCACATCGACAACGCCCGGCTGGTTCGCTATGGCGGCAATTACAGCAAGTTCGAGGACATGCGCGCCGAGCAAATGGCCCTGCAGCAGGCGACCGCCGCCCGCCAGGCCGAGAAGATCGCCCATCTGCAGTCCTTCATCAACCGCTTCAAGGCCAAGGCGAGCAAGGCCAAGCAGGCGCAGAGCCGGGTCAAGGCGCTGGAGCGCATGGAGAAGA
>CAZDRS010000456.1:0-2131 GCA_964507585.1 uncultured Dechloromonas sp. | reverse complement strand
CCTCGTAGTCACTTCCCTGAAATACTTTGACCAAAAATGCGCCTTCTGGTTTCAGATGGGCCTTGGAAAACTCCAGGCCAAGCTCCGCCAGATACATCACCCGAGCCTGGTCAACCAGGGGCACCCCTGACATATTGGGGGCCATGTCGGACATTACAAGGCCAACCTGGCGTTCGCCGAGCGTTGCTTCCAGTTGGGCCAGCACATCATCCTCGCGAAAATCGCCCTGAATGAAATGCACGCCATGGATCGGCTCCATCTCCAGCAGATCGAGCGCGAAGACCAGACCACCATCGCCGACCCGCTTGACCGCAACCTGCGACCAGCCGCCCGGCGTGGCACCGAGGTCGACAACGACCTCGCCACGCTTCAAGAGCTTGTCCTTGTCGTCGATCTCCATCAGCTTGAAGGCTGCGCGGGAGCGCCAACCCTCCTTCTTGGCGAGCTGGACATAGGGATCATTCACATGCTCCATCATCCACGCCTTGCTGGTTCTGGTTCTTTTCATTCAGGTAAAATGCCGTTTTTGAAAGGTTTTACTATGCAACAACTTACTTCCGCCCAGCGTCGCGAACTGCGTGCCCAGGCCCATGGACTGAATCCGGTCGTCTCGATTGCCGAGAACGGCCTGACCGATGCTGTTCTCAAGGAAATCGACAACTGCCTGAAAGCGCACGAACTGATCAAGATTCGTGTCTATGGCGACAGCCGCGAAGACCGCATCGCTTACTACGAACAAATCTGCGCCGAACTGCAGGCTTCCCCCGTCCAGCATATCGGCAAACTGCTGGTCGTCTACCGCTACAGCCCGGAAAAGGCAGCAGCCGAAGCCAAGAAAAACGCACCTGCCCGCACGACAGCACCGCGCCGCACCAAGCGCAGTTTCCAGGGCTGATCACTTCAGCCCGCGAGCGCTCCACACCACCAAGCACAGGCCCAGCAGACTCTGCACCAGGTAGAGAATGCTGGAAATGCCATGCCAGGCGGCAAAACGGTCGCGCAGAACGCTTTCCATCACTTCGCGTGGCAGGGCGTCGGCCTTGAGTTGGGCCATCAGAGGCTGGATGCCAAACTGGCTCGCTGCAGTCAGCAAGCCCATCAACAGCACCAGCCAGAAAATCGCGCTACGGAAGAACCGGGCTCCGGTACGTAGCAACGCGAACAGCAGCAGATAGGCCGCGCAACCCAAGCCGATCCAGCCAATCAGTGCAAACAGTTTGCCCGCCACCACACCGGCCAATTGGCGGTCACCAAGGCTGGCAAACAGTACTGGCGCGGCGACATAACCGATCGCCCACAGACCGCCGACCCACAGAGTAATGGCGGTCAAATACAGGGCTTCGGAAAACCGGCGCATAACGGCGGATTTATTCGTAGCGGACGTCGATCAACTCGTATTCACGCATGCCACCCGGTGCTTGCACCTGGGCGATATCGCCAGCGTACTTGCCGATCAGGGCGCGGGCGACCGGCGAATTGACCGAGATCTTGCCATTCTTGATATCGGCTTCGTCCTCGCCGACGATCTGATAGGTCACCGTATCGCCCGAATCCTGATCTTCCATCTCGACGGTAGCACCAAAGACGCAGCGACCGTCGGCATCGAGCAGCTTGGGATCGATGATCTGGGCATTCGACAACTTGCCTTCGACCTCCTGAATGCGGCCCTCGATAAAGCCCTGGCGCTCCTTGGCGGCGTCGTATTCGGCATTTTCCGACAGGTCGCCATGCGAGCGTGCCTCGGCAATGGCGGCAACGACATTCGGGCGCTCGACGGTCTTCAAACGGTGCAGTTCCTCGCGCAGCTTTTCGGCGCCGGTCACGGTCAACGGTACTTTGCTCATCGTTTCTTCCAACAAAAGCAAAACCGCCGGCGCCCGAAAACAGGGGCTACCCGGCGGTTCTGACGGGTTTTATTGCAGCTGCGAATGCAGCGACTGGATCGGATACACCACGAGTTCGCCCAGATGGCGAATGCCCTCGGCCGCGGCTTCGGCACCCCAGATCGTCGTGTACATCGTCACGCGTGCCTGCAGGCCGGAAGTGCGGATCGAACGGGAGTCGTTGATCGCGCCACGCTTCTCTTCCACCGTGTTGATGATCAGGGCGATTTCATCGTTCTTGATCATGT
>CAZDRS010000455.1:0-2134 GCA_964507585.1 uncultured Dechloromonas sp. | reverse complement strand
TCGATCATGCGCTGCACCGAGGCCGGGTTGCCGACGCCGATGGTGTCGCCGAGCGACACTTCGTAGCAACCCATGTCGAACAGCGTTTTGGCGACGCTGGCGACCTGTTCCGGATCAATGGCACCTTCGTACGGGCAGCCGACGACGCAGGAAACATAGCCGCGCACCGGGATTTCCAGCGCCGAGGCAGCCGAAACCACCGGTTCGAAGCGCTTCAGGCTCTCGGCGATGGAGCAATTGATGTTCTTGCGCGAAAAACTCTCCGAAGCGGCGCCAAAAATGGCGACTTCGTTGGCGCCCGCCTGCACGGCGCCGTCGAAGCCCTGCAGGTTGGGGGTCAGCGCCGTGTAGGTGACGCCGGGCCTGCGCTGGATGCCGGCCAACACCGCGCTGTTGTCGCCCATCTGCGGCACCCATTTGGGCGAGACGAAGGAGGTGGCTTCGATGACCTTGAGGCCGGCCTCGGCCAGGCGGTCGATCAGTTCGACCTTGATGTCGGTCGGGACGACTTGTTTTTCATTCTGCAGGCCATCGCGCGGGCCGACTTCGACGATTTTGACGCGGGAGGGGAGGGTCATGGCGTTCGTTCCGGGTTAGATGGGCGTTGGGTGGCGCAGGAGACTTGCCGGCAGGTGGGCTAAGGCGTAGCGTAGGTTACGACGCCTGCTGGCCAGTGCAAGGAGAAAAACCATGACTGACGAACAAATCCGCAATGCCATCAAGCTGGGTGTGCCTTTTTTCGGGGTGACCGGGCGCGGCGAAATCATGGCTCGCTACATCCCCTACGGCCCGGTCTTCAAGTGGGATCGTAACCAGATCATCCCGATGCCTTTGCAGGGCAGCGACCTGCTGTGGTGGTTGAAGGCATCGGATGAGGAGGATCATCGGGAGTAGCCGGCGGGCCGTTGGCTCAGCCTTCGCCTTCGAACTCGACCAGCGCCGCGCCGTCGGCCACCTGTTCGCCGGTGGCGTAGCAGAAGGCCTTGACGATGCCGGCGGCGGGGGCGGTGATGGTGTGCTCCATTTTCATCGCTTCGAGGATGAGCAGCGGCGTGCCTTTGTCCACCTTCTGGCCGGGCTGGGCGAGCAGGGCGACGACCTTGCCGGGCATCGGTGCGGTCAGGCCGCCGCCGTGGCTGTCGCCGGCATCGACCCGGTGCAGCGGGTCGTCGCGCAGCAGGGTGTAGGTGGCGCCTTGCAGGAAGATGCTGCGCTTGTCGTCCACCGCCACCACCGAGGCGATCAGGCGGCGGTCGTCGAGTTCGACGGCAAAGCGGTCGCCGTCCAGCTTCTTGCCGCGGGCCAGGGTGGTTTCCCCGGCCAGGGTGATTTCCCACTGGTCGCGGCGGTAGCGTACCTGGGCATCGACCAGTGTTTCGCCATCCTTGAAGCTGATGGTGCGGGCGGAGGACAGGTTCATGCGCCAGCCATCGCGGGCGTGCCACGGCGAGTAGGGATCGCCGCTGGTCTTGGCCGCCAGCTTGGCGGCATGTTGTTCCCAGAGCAGTTCGCCGACCGTGGCGACGAGCAGCGTATCGCGTGGTACCGGCTGGGCAGCGGGGAAGAGAAAGTCCTTTTGCCGCTCGATCAGCCCGGTGTCGAGGTCGGCGCCGGCAAAGGCCGGGCAGGCGACCAGCCGCGACAGGAAATCGATATTGGTCGTCAGCCCGGCCACCTGGTAGTCGGCCAGCGCCTGGCGCATGCGGGCCAGGGCGCCGTCGCGGCTTTCGTCCCAGACGATCAGCTTGGCGATCATCGGGTCGTAGAAGGGCGTGATCTCGTCGCCTTCCTCGACGCCGGTGTCGACGCGCACGTTGATCGACTCGGCCGGCGGGGCGAGGCGAACCAGCTTGCCGGTGGCGGGCAGGAAGCCCTTGCTGGCGTCCTCGGCGTAGATACGCGCTTCCAGCGCATGGCCGCGAATGGCCAGTTGCTCCTGCCGGAGCGGCAGCGGCTGGCCGGCGGCGACGCGCAGTTGCCATTCGACCAGATCCTGCCCGGTGATCATTTCGGTGACCGGGTGCTCGACCTGCAGGCGGGTGTTCATCTCCATGAAGTAGAAGGTGCCGTCCTGCATGGCGATGAACTCGACCGTGCCGGCGCCGACATAACCGACCGCCTTGGCCGCGGCGAC
>CAZDRS010000454.1:0-2139 GCA_964507585.1 uncultured Dechloromonas sp. | reverse complement strand
CAGCAGGCCACCGTGCTGTTCGACCCGGATACCGGCGAAACGCGCACCATGCGTACCAAGGAAGACGCGCATGATTACCGCTACTTCCCCGATCCCGACCTGCTGCCGCTGGTCATTTCCGCCGACTGGATGGCGCGCGTCAAGGGCGAGCTGCCGGAATTGCCGGGCCAGATGCGCGAACGCTTCATGTCCGACCTCGGTCTGTCGGCCTACGATGCCGGCACGTTGACGGCCAGCCAGGAAATTGCAGGCTATTTCGCCGCGACGGTCGCCGTTGCCGGTCAGGCCAATGCCAAGCCTTGTGCCAACTGGGTCATGGTCGATCTGGCTGCCCGCCTGAACAAGGAAGGCAAGGACATTGCCGAATCGCCGGTCAGTGCCGAGCAACTGGGCGGCCTGATCCAGCGTATCGCCGACAACACCATTTCCAACAACATCGCCAAGAAGGTATTCGAGGCATTGTGGAATGGCGAGGGTGCGACGGCTGATGAAATCATCGACAAGCAGGGCCTGAAGCAGATTACCGATACCGGCGCCATCGAAGCGCTGGTCGACGAAGTGCTCGCCGCCAATGCCGCCAATGTGGCCGAATTCAAGGCCGGCAAGGAAAAGGCCTTCAATGCCCTGGTCGGTCAGGTGATGAAGGCGGCCAAGGGCAAGGCCAACCCGCAGCAGGTCAACGATCTGCTGAAGAAGAAACTGGCTGGCTGATCAGTGGGAGGGGCCGCCCGGCGGTGCCGTCGGCGGCCGCCGGGTCAATTCGAAGTAGCGCCGGCGGTCGGCGTCGTACTTGGTCTTGATCGTGTCGAACTCTTTTTTCTTCAGGTCGAGTAATTCCTGCTGCAGGCGGATTTCGTGGTCGATGGCGCGCAAATCGCGATCGAGGTCGGCCGGCATGGTGCGCTTCTTGTAGAACTCGGCTTCGTCGGCGAGTTTTTTCCGCTTGATTTGGGCCGTATCGATCCGGGCAATGGTCGCCAGGATGGCGGCATTGACGTCGGCCTCGGCCTTTTTCTGCGCCAGATCGATATCTTCCGAGGTGGCATAGGTATCGAGCAGCGCCTGGTCGCGGCGCCTTTGCTCGCGTCCGGCATCTTCCAGTTGCTTGCGCTTTTTTTGTTCCAGGATCTGCTCGGCCTTTTGCTCAGGCGTCAGCGGGGCGCCGACTTCCCTGATGATATTGCCACCGCTGTCGAGGATTCGGTAAGCGCGGCCGCGGCATTGTTCCGGCAGCGTATCGCTGCAAACACGGCGGCCGCTGGCTGGATCGTGGCAGCAATAGAACTCGCTTGCCGCTTGCGCCGTCGTGGCGAGCAGCAGGGCGAGGAGCGGGAGGGCTGGCTTACGCATCGACTCCGTACTGCGTGCGGTAACGGGCAACGGCATCGCGATGCGCCGCGAAATCCGGGCGTTCTCCCAGGAAGGTCATCAAGTCTTTGAGGCCGGCGACGGCGACGACCGGAATTCCGTAGTCGCGCTGTACTTCCTGAACAGCCGACAGGTCGCCCTGGCCGCGCTCCTGGCGATCGAGGGCAATCAGCACGCCGGCCGGGGTGGCACCAGCGGCGCGGATCAGTTCGACCGATTCGCGTACCGAGGTGCCGGCAGAAATGACGTCATCGACGATCAATACGCGGCCTTGCAGCGGCGCCCCGACGATGTTGCCACCTTCGCCGTGATCCTTGGCTTCCTTGCGGTTGAAGGCAAAGGGGAAGTTCTGGCCGCGCTGGGCGAGGGCGATGGCAATCGCGGCGACGAGCGGGATGCCCTTGTAGGCCGGCCCGAACAGCATGTCGAACCGGACACCGCCGGCTTCGGCGGCTTTGGCGTAGAATTCGGCGAGCTTGCCGAGCGAGTTGCCGTCGTTGAACAGGCCGGCATTGAAGAAGTAGGGCGAGAGTCGCCCTGCCTTGGTCTTGAATTCGCCAAAGCGCAATACCTGGCAGCCAACCGCGAATTCGATGAAGTCCTGACGAAAATCCATAGTTCCTTAATCCATTAGGCCGTGAAAACAAGGCCAATTCTGAGCACAATGTTACGCATCATCTCCCTGAACCTCAATGGTATCCGCTCCGCCTGGAGTAAAAATGTGTTGCCTTGGGCTGCCGCGCAGCAGGCCGATGTGATTTGCCTGCAGGA
>CAZDRS010000453.1:0-2148 GCA_964507585.1 uncultured Dechloromonas sp. | reverse complement strand
TAAGCAGTGGTTTTCGCCCGCAGGCGCTTTTCTACACAAGGTTGCACAAATTTGCCGACATCGCCGCCCAAACGTGCGATTTCACGCACCATGGTAGCGGAGATGAACATGTATTGCTCGCCGGGCGTCAAAAACACGGTTTCGACTTCCGGATACAGGCTGCGGTTCATGCCGGCCATCTGGAATTCGTATTCGAAGTCCGAGACGGCGCGCAGGCCGCGCACGATGACCTTGGCGCCCATTTCGTGGACGAAGTTCATCAGCAGGGTGTTGAAGCCGACGATTTCCACGTTGGGGATATCGCCGAGAATTTCCTGGGCCATGGCGACGCGTTCGGCCAGCGAGAAGCGTGGCTGCTTGGCCGGGCTCTCGGCGATGGCCAGGATCAGGCGGTCGAACAGGCTGGCGGCCCGGCGCACGAGGTCTTCGTGGCCCCGGGTGATCGGGTCGAAGGTGCCCGGATAGATCGCAACGCGATGGTTCAGTTTGTTCAAGCCGTTACCCGCCAGTGTCTCGCCGCAGCAAGTGAAAGTGTACTTCCCCCGCCTTGCCCTGGCGCACCGTGCGCCATTCGCCGAGCGATTCGATTTCGTGTTCAGCTTCGACGTAGATCGCCGCATCTTCGTTCAGCACGCCGGCAAGGAGTGGCTCCAGACGGCCGATCCAGCCTTTTTTGTAGGGTGGATCGAGGAAGATCAGGTCGAATTTTGCTTTCGTCGAAGCCAAATATTGTAGCGCATCCGCACGAATGATCTCTACAGCGGCCGGTTTATGCAGCAATTCGTGGTTTTCATGCAACGCCGCGAGCACTTTCGGGGCCTGCTCGATCATCACCACTCGTTCGGCGCCGCGCGAGGCGGCTTCGAAGCCCAGCGCGCCGCTGCCGGCGAACAGGTCGAGGCAGTGCCAGCCGTCGAGATCCTGGCCGAGCCAGTTGAACAGCGTTTCACGAACACGATCCGGTGTCGGGCGCAGGCCGATGCTGTCCGGAAAGCGCAGAACGCGCCGGCGGAACGCGCCGCCGACGATGCGTACCGAGTTCAATCCGCCGCCACCGTCACGGTGATCAGGTTTTCCAGCCGCACGCGGCGGGCAAAGGCAGCCTTGATCTCGTCTGCCGTGACCGCCTGCACCTTGGCCTGGTACTGGTCGAGGTAGTCGAGCGGCAGGCCGAAGAAGCCGATGACGGCGACGTTGTCGAGGATCTTCTTGTTGCTGTCGAGGCGCAGCGGGAAGCTGCCGGTCAGGTTGGCTTTGGCGGCGGCCAGTTCCTCGTCGCTCGGGCCGTCCTTGAGGAAACCGTCGAGCACGTCGCGGGCTACCTTGATGGCATCCTTGGCTTGCGAGCGCTTGGTCTGCAGGCCGATCTGGAAGGGGCCAGCCTGGCGCATCGGGGCGAAATAGGAGTAGACGCTGTAGGCGTAGCCGCGCTTGTCGCGGACTTCCTTCATCAGCCGGGAGACGAAGCCACCGCCGCCCAGCGTGTAGTTGCCGACGAGGAGCGGGAAGAAGTCGGGATTGCCGCGTTCGATGGTCGGCAGGCCGATATAGACGTGCGCCTGGCTAGCCGGATGGGCGAGCTGGGTCAGGCTCCATTTGGGCAATTCCGGGGCGCTCGGCAAGGTGGCGGCCGTGCCCTTCGGCAGGCCGGCAACCAGGTTTTCGGCGATCTTCTCGGCCTCCTGGCGCGACAGGTCGCCAACCAGCGTGATGCTGGCATTGGCCGCGGTGTAGTAATGGGCGTGGAAGGCAGCGAGGTCATCGCGATTCAGCGCGGCGACGCTTTCCGGTGTGGCCTGCCGGCCGTAGGGATGGTTGGGATACATTGCCGCCCAGAAGGCCTTGCCGGCGATGCTGTCGGGGCGGGTCATCGCTTCCTTCAGGCCGGCGATGGTGCGCGCCTTTTCGCGCTCGAAGATGGCGGCATCGAAATGCGGCGCCTGCAGTACATCTTTTAGGATCGCCAGCGCCGTGTCGCGCTTGTCCTTGGCCGACAGCGTGCGAATGGAAACGCTGGCGCGGTCGGTGTCGGCACCGCCACCGAGATTGGCGCCGATGTCGGCGAGCTGCTCGGCGATGGCGGTTTCATCGAGCTGGCCGGCGCCGTTGTCGAGCGTGGCGCGGGTCAGCGCGGCGAGGCCGGATTTG
>CAZDRS010000452.1:0-2165 GCA_964507585.1 uncultured Dechloromonas sp. | reverse complement strand
TCGGCATCCAGGTTCGCGTCATGCAGCGCCTTGGTGCCGAGCGCGTGCTGGTCGTCCATGGCAAGGATGGGCTCGACGAGATCTCGCTGGGGGCTGCAACCCTGGTTGGCGAACTGAAGGATGGTCAAGTGCGCGAATACGAAGTGCACCCCGAAGACTTTGGCCTGCAGATGATGTCGCTCCGCCATTTACGTGTCGCAGGGGCAGAAGAGTCGCGCGCCACCATGCTCGGTGCCCTCGAGAACAAACCCGGCGCAGCGCGTGAAATCGTTTGCCTGAATGCCGGTGCGGCACTCTATGTTGCCAATGTCGCCGACAGCATCGGCGATGGCATCGCCAAGGCGCGCGAAGTCATCGCCAATGGTGCGGCACGCGCCAAGCTCGATCAATTCGTGCAATGCACGCAAAGGCTGGGGGGCAAATGAGCGACATTCTCAACAAAATCATCGCTACCAAGCGCGAAGAAGTTGCTGCTGCACTGGCAGTAAAACCTCTGGCTGTTGTCGAGGCTGAAGCAGCCGCCCAGTCGGCACCACGCGATTTTGTCGGTGCCATTCGCAGCAAGATAGCCGCCGGGCGTCCTGCGGTCATCGCCGAAATCAAGAAGGCCAGCCCGTCGAAAGGGATTATCCGCCCGGATTTTCAACCCGCCGACATCGCTCGTAGCTATGAGCAGCACGGCGCCGCCTGTCTGTCCGTGCTGACTGATCGCCAATATTTCCAGGGCTGCCCGGAATACCTGCAAGCCGCCCGCGCCGCCTGTGCCTTGCCGGTGCTGCGCAAGGACTTCATGGTCGACGCCTATCAAGTCGCCGAAGCGCGAGCCATGGGCGCCGATTGCATCCTGCTTATCGCCGCAGCCCTGAGCCTTGCCGACATGCAAGCGCTCGAAGCGCAAGCCATGGCTTATGGCATGGCGGTGTTGGTCGAAGTGCATAACGGCGAAGAGTTGGATGCCGCACTGCAACTCAAAACCCCGCTGCTCGGCATCAACAACCGTAACTTGCGCACCTTCGAAGTCACGCTCGATATCACGCTCAGCCTGCTGTCGCGTATCCCAGATGACCGTATCGTCGTCACCGAAAGCGGCATCCTGAAGCCGGAAGACGTTGCGCTGATGCGTGCCAACAAGGTTGAAACCTTCCTGGTTGGTGAGGCTTTCATGCGCGCACCGGAGCCGGGCGTCGAACTGGCTAGGCTGTTTGCCTGATTTCAGTACCATGAATAGCCACGATCAAGATATTCGCTGGCAGCAGCGCCTCAATAACTACACACTTGCCTTGCAGCGCCTGGGGGATGCTGTCGAGTTGGCTGGAAGACGTTCCTTGACGTCCCTCGAGCAGCAGGGGCTAATCCAGGCTTTCGAGTTCACTCACGAACTCGCCTGGAACGTAATCAAAGATTATTTTTTTTGGCAGGGTAATTCAGCAATTACTGGCTCGCGCGATGCGATTCGGGAGGCCTATTCCAAAGGGCTGCTCGACGATGGTGAGGGGTGGATGGCCATGATCAAAAGCCGCAACTTGTCATCGCATACCTACAACCAGAACGTGGCAGACGCCATTGCGGGCGCTGTCATCAGCCAGTATTACCCGTTGATGCGGGGGTTTGAGCGGCGCATGCGAGCCATTGAGGCGGCAGGTGTTTGAGGTGGGTAATCGCTCAACGCGTTACGGTCTTCCTGATACTGCGGTAGCACGAATTGTTGCGTTGTTCGGTGAGTACCCGGAAATCCTCTCGGTAAAGGTATTCGGCTCGCGTGCAAAAGGCAATTGGCGGCCTGGTTCCGACCTCGATCTCTGTCTTGATGCCCCCGGGTTGACGATGACCCGCCGGCTCGAACTGGAGAGCCGCCTTGATGATCTGTTGCTGCCTTGGAAGATAGACCTTGTCGTTATGAGCGACATCGATAACCCGGCATTGCTGGCGCATATCGCTCGGGTTGCCATTCCCTTGTGCGCAGATTCGGTGATCAAGGTGTGTTGCGCCGAAACAACAAAACCCCTCTGAAGCGTCGCGGCAACGCAAAGACCGATTGCTAGGGCGTTTCGCTCTTTGCGACAATCGACGCAACTTCTCGATCCGAGAGGTAAAGCTTGGTCTGGCCTTAGGGCCAAATCAAAAACTAACCACTAAGGAGATTTTCTGATGCAAAAGAAGATTAT
>CAZDRS010000451.1:0-2166 GCA_964507585.1 uncultured Dechloromonas sp. | reverse complement strand
GCCTCGGATATCTTCATTTCCGCAGGCGCGCCGATCCACATCAAGATCCAGGGCAACACGATCCCGGTCAACCAGCAGATCATGCTGCCGGACATGATCGAGAAGATCGCCTACGAACTGATGTCGCCGGATCAGATCAAGACCTTCGAGGCCAGTTGGGAGATGAACCTCTCCTTCGGCGTACCCAATGTTGGCAATTTCCGCGTCAATATCTTCCGCCAGCGCGGCTCGACCAGCATCGTCATCCGCTTCATCCTGGGCAACATTCCCGCACTGGACGAACTTGGCCTGCCCAATATTTTGGGTGAGCTGATCATGGAAAAGCGCGGCCTGATCCTGATCGTCGGCGCCACCGGCTCGGGCAAGTCGACGACCATCGCGTCGATGCTCGACCACCGCAACGCCAACCGTTCCGGCCACATCCTGACCGTCGAAGACCCGATCGAATTCCTGTTCAAGCACAAGAAATCCATCGTCAACCAGCGCGAAATCGGCATGGATACGCAGGACTGGCAATCGGCGCTGAAGAACGCCATGCGCCAGGCCCCGGACTGCATCCTGATCGGCGAGATCCGCGACAAGGAAACCATGCAGGCGGCCATCGCCTATTCGCAAACCGGCCACCTGTGCCTGGCCACGCTGCACGCCAACAACTCCTACCACGCGCTGAACCGCATCATCAGCTTCTTCCCGGCCGAGAACCGCCCGGCGCTGTTCCTCGACCTGTCCGTCGCCCTGCGCGCCGTCATTTCGCAGCGCCTGGTCAAGAAACCGGACGGCAAGCGCATCCCGACCTGCGAAATCATGCTCAATACCCGCCATATCAGCGAACTGATCGAGCGCGGCGAAGTGCAGGGTATCAAGGACGCCATGGAACAAACCCTGGCCCCGGGATCGCAGACTTTCGAGCAGGATCTGTTCAACCTGTACAGCGCCGGCACCATCACCATCGACGAAGCCCTGGCCAACGCCGATTCGCCGACCAACCTGTCCTGGCTGATCAACAACTCCGAGTTCGGCAACAGCAACGGCAAGGACGACAAGAAATCCGACATTGCCCTGGAATTCGACAGCACCAACGAAGGCGGTGCTTCGTTCAAGGAATTCACGCTCAGCCTGGCCGATCACGACGAAGAAACCCCCTAATGTCCGACACCACCCTGGAACTGGCGAAGCAGATCATCGCCTGCCACTCCGTTACGCCGGAAGACGGCGGCTGCATGGAAATCATTGGCGATCGCCTGAAGCCGCTCGGCTTCAGCCTCGAATACATCAACCGCAATGGCATCACCAACCTGTGGGCACGCCGCGGCACGCAAGCCCCCCTGTTCGTCTTTGCCGGCCACACCGACGTGGTGCCAACCGGCCCGCTCGACAAATGGACGTCGCCGCCCTTCGCCCCGGAAATCCGCGATGGCATGCTGTACGGGCGCGGCACGGCCGACATGAAGTCCTCGCTGGCCGCATCGGTCACGGCGGTCGAAGCGTTCCTGGCAGCACATCCCGACTTTGCCGGCTCGCTCGGCTTCCTTCTCACCTCGGATGAGGAAGGCGACGCCACCGACGGCACCGTCGCCGTTGTCGAAGCCCTCAAGGCACGTGGCGAAACGCTCGACTACTGCATCATCGGCGAACCGACCTCGGTGGACACGCTGGGCGACATGATCAAGAACGGCCGCCGCGGCTCGCTGTCCGGCGTACTGACGGTCAAAGGCATTCAGTGCCACATCGCCTACCCGGAAAAAGGCCGCAACCCGATCCACGAAGCCGCTCCGGCACTGGCCGAGCTGGCCGCCACGCAATGGGATGCCGGCAACGAGTATTACCAGCCGACGACCTGGCAGATTTCCAACATCCACGGCGGCACGGGCGCCACCAACGTCGTGCCGGGCAGCGTCGAGGTCAAGTTCAATTTCCGCTTCTCGACGGCCAGCACACCGGAAGCCCTGCAGCAGCGCCTGTGCTCCATCCTGGAAAAGCACAAGCTGGACTACGAGATCAAATGGACACTCGGCGCCCGCCCCTTCCTGACCGGCCGCGGCCCGCTGGCCGATGCGGCGACGGCGGCAATTCGCGAGGCCTGCGGTATCGAAACCGAGTTGTCGACCACGGGCGGCACCTCCGATGGCCGCTTCATCGCCGACATCTGCAAGCAAATGCTGGAGA
>CAZDRS010000450.1:0-2170 GCA_964507585.1 uncultured Dechloromonas sp. | reverse complement strand
AGATTCTCGTGGGAACATGGCAGGAAATTTTCGACAAGGGCTTGATCGAGCTTAAAGGCGACCTGTTCAGCCCAACTGTACAAGACCGGATTGCAGTGATGAAGCTGGAAGAACGAGGGGTGTTACACCTGATCCGCACCGGGTGCATCCGGGAAGCGCTGGAACTGAAAGGTCCGAACGGTATTCTGGCCGTATCGAGCGAGTGGACAAGCCTTCCCGGCGGCAAGGAAAATGCACATCGGCTGACGGCCGACAAGAAGCCGATGGATATGGCGTACTTTCAAACGCTGTTTGACAAATACTTGACTGAAGAAAAGGCAAAGGGATGAATTACTTGAGAACGGCTTGCGGACTGCTGGCGCTATGGGGGGGAGGCATGGCTTGGTCGGCGGATGCTTTGACACCGCATCAAAAAGAGGTAACGCAGTTTGTGGAAAAGATGTATTCGTATGATCCCGATACCTTTGAGTTTGGGGAATTTTCCAAAAAAAATGGACTTCCATTTTTGCGGAATCGGGCTTCTGAGAATGCAGGGAAATATGATCCAGCAAAAAAATGCTTGTTACTATCCTCGTTTTTTGACGATTCAATAGTTCAGAAGAAAAATATCCGCTCCGACCTAGTAGGTTGTACGGCACCGAACCGTTACCCCTATCTAGGTTCCGAGGATCTTTCTCCTTCGACCAGAGTGGAAGACATCCCCGCCCCCTACATCAAAACCCCCGTCGTATCCGGGAACTTAGCGAAGGTCGAAGTTTTCCCCGCCGGCAACAAAAAAATCTCGAATCCACCGAATTTCGATCTTGGCCGCAACCTTTATTTCCTGACCAAAACTGAAAACGGCTGGCGAATTAGCAATGTGATGATTCATACCAAGTGGCCCGATCTCGATGACGGAATGCACTATTGTTTTTTCTCCTTCGCCAAACCTCCCAACGAAGAGGAAAAGCGGGAAATTCCCAAGCATTGTCGATGAAGGTAAAGATCCCTGTTTCAACGTCAATGGCGTGGAGGCTTGCCGCTAGGCGTATGTACGGTCTCACCAACTGGCGAGGGGTAAGTTTGCGCAAAAAGAGGGGCTGAGAAGGAAAAGGAAATCAGAACGAGTAGTTTTTTCATATGAATTGTCTGGGAGGATCTTTTTTTGAGGATACAGAACAAATTCCGATTCCCCATTCGTAGTTTGAAACAAGATATTTCTGTCGAAAGCCTGTCTTGGCTTGCTCAGCCGGGGCGGTGAAATTTCCTGACCTAAAATTGAATTCGAATCAGGGTGCCGGTTTTAGATGAGGTTGGTTTTAGTTCGATGAGGGCGCCGTGCCGGTCTGCCACTTCCTTGACGATGGCTAGGCCGAGGCCGCTACCTTCTGGGATGGTTCCGTTGATCCGATAGAAGCGCTCGAAAATTCGATTCTGCTGATCGGCCGGAATGCCCGGCCCGTTGTCTTCAACCTCGATGAAGGGCTGTTCTTGCTCCAGCCCGCTACGCACGGTAATCGTTCCGCCATCCTGGGTATAACGCATGGCGTTGTCGATCAGGTTGGACAGCATTTCCCGGAGCATCCATTCGGAGCCGGATACCACGGCAGGGTTGGCCTCGAAGCCGAGATCGATATGGCGTCGCATGGCTTGGTCGAACCAGCTGGATGCGCATGATTCGAGCAATTGGCCGAGGTCGACCGGGCGTTTTTCCTGCACCAGGTTTGCATCCTGACCCGAGCGCGCCAAGGCGAGCAACTGATGCGTCAGGTGTCCGAGGCGCTGGGTGCCATCCAGCAGGCGCTGAGCACGGTGGGTGTATTCGGCGGGAAGCTCCTGGATATGCAGTTCCAGTTGTGTCTGCAGTCCGGCCAGCGGCGTCTTGATTTGGTGTGCCGCATTGGCCAGAAAAGCCTGCTGGGCGGCCGAGGCCGAACGCAGGTCGTCGATCAGGCCATCCATTGCCTGAACCAGTGGCTGTGCTTCGGCTGGCACATCGCGTTGCGGTAATGGGCTGAGATCATGCGGTGTACGCTGACTGATTTCCTGGCTCAGGTCGGTCAGCGGGGCGAGGCCGCGTCGAACACCAATATAGACCAGGGCGAGCGTGCCGATGATGAGCAGGATATTGGGCAACAACATGGCGGCGAGGATTTTCGAGCCGGCCTTTTCCCGTTTGTGGGTTGTTTCG
>CAZDRS010000449.1:0-2173 GCA_964507585.1 uncultured Dechloromonas sp. | reverse complement strand
GCCGATCCGCATTTGGGGCAATGGCCTCTCATGCCGATTCATCTCGGGACACTTCAGCCCGCAGGACATTCATCTGACAGGGCGATATCAGCAGAGAACTAAGACCATGAGGAGGCTCAGGGAGCAACGAAGCCCATCCCAGAGCAAAATTTCTATCGGCCATGATCCGGGAGCGAATCAATATGGAGGCCTCTCGGCATGCAAATTCAATCGGGTCACGCACGCTCGGATCTGCATTGAAATATTCACTCCGTCTCGCAGAGGCTTTCTCAGCGATCAAATGGATAAGCTGGAAATACTCCTGAGGAAGAGAGTCGAACAGCGAATCCTTCAAATAATCGATCGCCGCATCAGTAACAGCATAACGAGCGGCAAGCAGCGCGCTGGCAGCATCCGAGAGATCAATATCTGAGCGCTTTTTGACCGCTCTTTGCTCATCAGCGAGCGCTTGGAAATTCTCAACATCTTCCAGGTGCCCATTTCGTGCGGCCTGATGCTTAACCGCCTCTTTTGGGGAGGAAATTGCCTTCAGCAATTTACGCAGCGTGCCGTTCTCGGCATCCGCCAACTGGCGCGATGCATCCCGGCACTTCTCGAATCTAACTATGCTTTCTTCATGCTGCGCCACCTCAGCTCGCCGCGCTTCGAATGTATCCAGCGCGGTTGCTGCAGCATCGATCAACGGCTTTATATGGGTTGCCAGATCACTCATTTCGATTCCTTCGATGGGTTTTCATTACGACTGGAGGCAACGACGCTCTCCATCCAAGCCTCAACATCCGATTCGAGATACACCACGTGCCGCTGGTGCACCGGGATAGAGGAAGGAAAGCCTCTGGTTCGCTCCATGGTCCGCAAAGTGTTGCGGCTCTTCACGCCGACTTTCACGCACGTCTCCCTGACGCTAAGAAAGCGGTCACCCCGCTTTACAGTCTTTGCCGGCTCACCTGCTTGAACAACTGACATGGGTTCTCCAATCCGTCTTGCAAATCGAATCAACAAACGAACGCTGATCTCAATTGACACTATCCGGGCCAGCCGGAACGTGATCCACAAGTTCTGGGAGTAGGTTTCCGGCTCACACCTTTGCGCCAGGGCAACTATCCCGGAGAGTGAGAGGTGGACGGAAGATGGAAATTAGTCCGCCAAAATGTCAGACTTTTTCCGCCATCAATAAGCGAACGAAGTCCTCGGCTATCAGATGATGGAGGCCGAAGAAACAGGGGATGAGTTGAAGCAGCTGCGACCTACTGCGCAGCAGTTGGGCAGAACCGTGCAGCGCCGAACCAGCTCTAGGTGCTTTGAGTTGGAACAGGTACTACAGGCGATCCATCAGGAAAGATCTCTTCAAGCCTCGTGGCGAGAGACTTTTGGTACTCGGTGATTTTCGGATCCTTCGACTTTCCGTTATGTGCGAGGTTCCAAAGCATTGCTGCGGCAGCCATTACTGCAATTTCGGCATTTTTGGCGCGAAAGTAAACGAATCGCCATTCCATGCCTAGATCAAGCTCCGGATGGAGGTGCGGTGCTTCGATCTTGCCCGATGGATGGACGGCGAGATCCCTGTAGCGATAGATTTCCTTCAGGTTTGCCCGCAGCGCGGAGCCCCCTTTGGCTTGAGCAAAAAAGCACGCAGCACAGTTTCCGCAACCTGGGTATAGCGTGCTGTCCGCCCATTTCGCCATTTTTCAATCATGGCCGGCGGTATGGTAACCAGCTCCCGCAGGACAGCATATGCTGCATCCCACGCAATTGCTGCTGCCATAATTGCCTGCATGGATGCCTCGAACTCGGCCTCCAGCGCACGTGCTTTCGCATCCTCATCGGCGCCCAACCATGCACTCTCACGGTTGCTCTTCGCAATCAAAGCATTGTCGAGATGGTGTTTGGCAATCTGAATCCAAGTTGGGCAGACATCAAACCGAACATGCAACGTAATTGGGTCGGCCTCAAGCCCACCATCATCACGGATCCGAATCGAAAACTTTGGCATGGACAAAGTCATTCCGCGAGTGATGTATATGCCTAGCATATTGAGATTATTCCCCTTGGCAGTTCATTGGCGAACCCGGTCGCCCATCAAAGAATCCAAATTCCTTTCAATCTATTGCCCATGGTCAATAGAGTCGGCTTTACCGCCATAAGCTATGTGGTTATAGCTGCGAACCTTTCC
>CAZDRS010000448.1:0-2175 GCA_964507585.1 uncultured Dechloromonas sp. | reverse complement strand
GCTTGCCCTGGCGATAGAGCACCCAGCCCATGCTGTCCATGATGAAGGGGTCTTCGGGGGCCAGGCTGAGGGCCTTGGCGATCAGGTCGTGGGCTTCCGGCAGGCGCTGGTTGCGTTCGGCCAGCGAGTAGCCGAGGGCGTTGAGGGCGTGGGCATGATCCGGCTTGAGGGCGAGCAGGTGCTTGATGTGGATTTCGAGGATTTCCGGCTTGCCGATGCGTTCGGCAGTCAGCGCCGCTTCGTAAAGCAATTCCAGGTCGTTCGGCTGGGCGGCCAGGGCGCGGTCGAGCACGATGTAGGCTTCGTTGTGGCGGCCGGCTTCGCGCAACAGCTGGGATTCGGCCAGGGTGAGCTGGGTGCGTTCGGCCGGGGTGCCGCCGCGGGTATCGCGCAACAGCGCCCGTGCCTCGTCGGGCTTGCCCTGCTGGGTCAGGATCTGGGCGGCCCGCGAGCGAGCGGGGATGAACTGTTCGCCGGCCGTGACCTGATGGTAGTGGGCCAGGGCGGCGTCGGGCTTCATTTGCTCCTGTTCGAGCTGGCCGAGGAAGAAGTGGATGGTGCTTTTGTCCGGGAAGTCGGTTTTCAGCAGGTTCTCGAGCTGGGTACGGCCGGTCGTCGTGTCGCCCTGCTGCAGGGCGAGCATGGCGACCGGGTAGATGACTTCCGGATTGTCCGGGTTGTCCTTGATCAGGCGGTCGAAGTGCTGGCGCGATTCGCTGTAGCGTTTTTCGGCGATCAGCAGGCGGGCCAGGGTCAGGCGGGCTTCGTTGGCGCTTGGGTTGTGGCCGACGAAGTCGCTCAGGCTGTCGATGGCGGTCTTGGCCGATTGCCGGGCTTGCAACTGGGCGCGGGCGATGGCGGCGGTTTCCCAGTTCGGGCGCAGTTGCAGGGATTTTTCCGTTTCGGTCAGGGCGCGCAGGTTGTCGCCAGCGGTGGCGGCAGCCTGGGCCATGGCGAAGTGGGCTTCCGGCAGCGTATCGTAGGGGGCAGCCAGCTTGTCGATCAGGCTTTGCACGGCCTTTTTGTCACTGATCTTGCCCAGCATACGGTTGAGGTGCAGCAGGTTGTTGCCGACGTTGGGCTTGTCCTGTTCGAGCAGGGCGGCCAGTTGCGGCGTGAGGTCGTCGAGGCGATTGGCCATGACCAGCAGCGAGGACTGGGTCTGGCGCGCCTTGGTGGAGTCCGGTTCGACCTCAAGCCAGAGCCGGGAGAGTTCCAGGGCGCGGTCGTACTGGCGGGCAAAGCCGGCGATTTCAGTGGCG
The DNA here is from genome assembly GCA_964507585.1 of uncultured Dechloromonas sp. Lineage (GTDB taxonomy): Bacteria > Pseudomonadota > Gammaproteobacteria > Burkholderiales > Rhodocyclaceae > Azonexus. The sequence continues at coordinate 913 of CAZDRS010000448.1, read as the reverse complement.
CGGGCGATGACCTTGGGGTCGCGGGTGCGCACGGCAAGGTCGGCCCAGGCGTCGGAGCCGAGCTTGGCGTCGCCGCGCTGGAGGGCAAATTCGCCGACCAGAACCTGGAAGACGGCGCGGCCCAGGAGATCTTCGCTGCCGGCTTGTGCCGTGGCGCGCTTGCCGGCAGGACGGGCGGGTGGGTCACCGGCAGCCAGGCTGGTTCCTCCGTGGGTCAGGCCCAGGGCAAGGGTGATGGCGGCGACGAGGAACTTCGGTTGCATGGACGGCTTTCGGTGGAGATGGTGCGGGTGATGTGCGTTGGAGCGCATAGAATCCGATTAGTTTGCGATGTTATTTGGGTTTGCGCGGAGGAACAAGCAATGCCGGAATTGCCGGAGGTGGAAGTCTGTCGGCGCGGGATAGAGCCGGAACTGAGCGGGGAGGTCATCGTCGGTGCGCTGATCAGGGCGCCGAAGTTGCGCCACGAGATCCCGCGCGCCTTGCTCGACCTGTTGCCCGGTTGCCGGATCGTCGCGGTGCGCCGGCGCGGCAAATACCTGTTGATCGACTGTTGGCGGGAGGGCGTCGAGGGAACGTTGATCATCCATCTCGGGATGTCGGGCAACCTGCGTTTCGTACCGTCCGACTTGCCGCCGGAAAAGCACGATCATTTCGACCTGCTGCTTGCCCGGCAGACCCTGCGCTTTGCCGACCCGCGCCGCTTCGGTGTCGTGCTCTGGCAAGCCGGGCCGCCGGCAGCGGCGGAAAGCCATCCGCTTCTGGCGACGCAGGGCATCGAACCCTTGTCCGATACTTTCACGGCGGACTGGTTGTTCGAGGCGATTGCCCGCCGCGGTGGGCCGATCAAGCCGACCTTGATGGACAGCCATCTGGTGGTCGGCATCGGTAATATCTATGCCTCGGAAAGCCT
>CAZDRS010000447.1:0-2195 GCA_964507585.1 uncultured Dechloromonas sp. | reverse complement strand
TCATCGGCATAATTTGGGCCTCGGCATAATGCTGCTTATGCCGACATCGGCATAAACAGCACACATGCCGTGGGACGTTGGCAGGCACGCTCAAGAAACGCCTGGGGCTGACCATCACATCAGCCAAGGAGGCTGGCGGTCAGCGCGTGTACCGCATCGAGTCCGCAACCAGCGTCACGGAGACAGCATGAACACTCCATCGACCAGAACCCAGATGACGATCACGATTGAGCGCACGCCGCGAACCTTCACGGTCGACGGCAACGACATCCAGGTCGAAGAACTCGGCATCCGTCTGCCTTTCGCGCGCAAGCCGGTGGACCTCAAGGACATGTGTGCCACCGGCGACTATCTGGTCTACATCACCGAGACGCGGACCATGACGCAGGAAGAATTCGATGGCTTCGCGGCCAACTTGCTGACCTCGCGCGACTGGCTCGCAGGCAAAGGAGGCTATCTGGGCCAAGGCCGGCTGTGCGTGGAAATTCACGCACCCGGACGCCCCTACTTGTATGTGGATCCGAGTGGCAGTGACTTTTGCCGCTACGCGGCCCGACTGGGCTAGTGGCTCTGCCGCCACGCTGTCCATGTTCTTCGATCAAAGCCTTGGCTTCTGTGTTGAACAGCGCGTCAATGGCGTCATCGCCAACACGACACGGAGGATCTTAAGATGACCACTCAAATGCCTGCAACGAGCAACCCCGATTGGGGATTTTTTGGCGGCCTGCGGGACCAAGCCGAAGTGGCCTGGCCAATCGCGATGACCGAGATTTCGGACGCTACCAACCAGCCTCTCGAATCAGTCCGTACCTTTCTCGACAGCCGCTACGGTCGCCACTTTGCTGATGACGTGCACAACGGTCTGCATGCCGGCGCCAACCTCAAGGACGCGATCAATGCAGCCACCCAACGCTGGATGGGTTGGACGATTGGCCGCCAGACCAGCAAGGATTACGGCATCCCTCGAGGCATGCCTTACTTGGTTGGCTTTGTGATTCACTGCGAAACCGTCGAAGCGGCCTTGGTCGAATAGCAGATACCACTCAATGAACGCCGCCGCCAGCGGCCAACTCACGCACAGCATCCTCCGGAAAGCCAGCCCCTTTGGAGAGTGGCCCACAAGGCACCCCTGCCAACTTTAGTGACAACGCCAAGGCATCTGCGGGAGCACCTCGGTCGCGGAATGCCTCGGCGAGGAAAGCAAATTCGTTCATCATGCCCACCACACTGCGATTCGCCGTCTTGGCATAGACCACTTCGTCCATATTCTCAATTTCGGCTTGAGTGAATTCGGGGGGCAGGCCCAAACCCTGTAGCACTTCTTTCAGTGCTGCTGGAAATCGCTTGGCCAATGTGGCCGCCGGTGCCAGCGGCATCATCACGGGCAACAGCGTTCGCTCGTTCACCAGCAGCGCCATCTGCGGCTTCCAGAACAAGGCCGTGGCATACCAGTTGCCCAATCGCGTGTTTGCGTTGCAGGGCACAGTGATCTGGGGCTGAACCCGATCGAGCAGTTTTTTGGTGCAGTGAGCGTGAACATGCTGGCCAGCGATCAGGGTTGATCGCCAACCGGCATCAATTCATAACTGGTGCTGCGGCCGCTGGCCTCTGATTTTTTCAGCGCCCCGCGTTCAACCAGATCGGAAATGTCACGCAGCGCCGTGTCCTGCGAGCACTTGGCAATTGCCGCCCACTTGCTGCTGGTCAATTTGCCGTCAAAGCTATCGAGCAACTTGTTGAGCAATTTGATCTGCCGATCGTTCATCGGCACACCCGCCCAGTGCTGCCAAAAGCGCGCCTTGGCCAGGACCTGCGCCAGTGTGGTTTCTGCCCCCTGTATGGCCCTGAGCAGGCAGGCTAGGAACCATTCCAGCCAGGCTGTGACATCCATGTCGCCTTTTTGCGTGGCCTCCAGGCGATCGTAGTAATCCTTGCGCTCGTGCTGGATCTGGGCCGACAGGCTATAGAAGCGCTGCGCCGACTGTTCGGCGCGGGCGAGCGCCATGTCACCAACAGCACGCGCGATACGGCCATTGCCATCCTCAAACGGATGGACAGTCACGAACCACAAATGCGTCAGACCTGCCTTGATCACCGGGTCATCGTGCTGGTCCACATTGAACCAGTTCATGAAATCCACCATCTCAGCATCCAGCAAATGGGCTGGCGGTGCTTCGTAATGAACCTTCTGGCGA
>CAZDRS010000446.1:0-2197 GCA_964507585.1 uncultured Dechloromonas sp. | reverse complement strand
CCGACGTCGCGGATCACCGCCTTCGACGACATGGTGCCGAAGGTGGCGATCTGGCTGACCGCGTCGGCACCGTAGTGCTGACGCACGTATTCGATCACCCGCCAGCGGTTGTCCTGGCAGAAGTCGATATCGAAGTCGGGCATCGACACCCGCTCGGGGTTCAGGAAGCGCTCGAACAGCAGGGCGTAGGCCAGCGGATCGAGGTCGGTAATGCGCAGGCTGTAGGCGACCAGTGAACCGGCGCCGGAACCCCGGCCGGGGCCGACCGGCACGCCGTTCTTCTTGCCCCAGTTGATGAAGTCCGCCACGATCAGGAAGTAGCCGGGAAAGCCCATCTGCAGGATGGTCTTGCACTCGAAGTCGAGGCGTTCGTCGTACTCCGGCCGGCGCTGGGCGCGCACTTCGGGGTCGGGGTAAAGCTCGGCCAGGCGCACTTCCAGTCCGGCCTTGGCCTCCTGCACCAGGAAGTCGTCGAGCGACATGCCATCCGGCGTCGGGAACAGCGGCAGGTAGTTCTTGCCCAGCGTCAGCTCGATATTGCAGCGCTTGGCGATTTCCAGCGTGTTTTCCAGTGCTTCCGGCAGGTCGGCGAACAGCTCGGCCATCTCGTCCTGCGACTTGAAATACTGCTCTGGCGTGTAGATTTTCGGCCGCCGGGTATCGCCCAGCACATAGCCCTCGGCAATGCAGACGCGCGCCTCGTGCGCCTGGAAATCGTCCGGTTTCATAAACTGGATGGGGTGCGTCGCCACCAGCGGCAAACCCGTCTCGCCAGCCAGGTCGGCCGTCTGCTGGACGATCGCCTCCTGCTGCGGCTGGCCGTAACGCTGCACCTCCAGGTAGAAGGCGCCGGGGAAGATGGCCTCCCAAGCCTTGGCCCGCTCGGTGGCCAGGTCGAAATTGCCGTTCAGCAGCGCTTCGCCGACATCGCCCAAATGCGCGCCGGACAAGGCGATCAGGCCGTCACAGCCGATTTCGGCGAACCACTCGCGGCGGATCTCCGCCCGGTCGCGCCGGCCTTCGACCAGGTAAGCCTTGGTCAGCAGTTCGCACAACTGCTGGTAGCCGGCGCGATTGCGCACCAGCAGCAACAGGCGATAGGCATCCTCGGGCGCCTCCGGGTTGGCGATCCAGCAGTCGGCCCCGGCAATCGGCTTGACCCCCTTGCCGCGCGCCCCGGTGTAGAACTTGACCAGGCCGAACAGGTTGGCCAGGTCGGTCACCGCCATGGCCGGCATGCCGTCGCCGGCGGCGCGCTTGACGGCGTCGCCGATGCGGACGATGCCGTCGGTTACGGAGTATTCGGAATGGAGGCGGAGGTGAACGTAGCGGGGGGGATTCATCCTTGCGATTTTACCGCGCCGCCCCCGGCAGGCCTAACCCCACCGTCCAGAAAGCGAAAGCCCTGCCGACGCGGGGCCGGCCTAAAACTCAGACGCTCTGCCCACAACGTGACTAACGCTGGCCGACTCCATCAGCCTGCGCTAATCTGCACCTTTCGTCGAACCTACAAGAACCGGAGACAATCCATGAGCCAAGAAGAAGCCCTCGTCCTGCGCAACGACCGTGCCGACGGCCTGACCACGCTGACGCTGAACCGCCCGAATGCCTTCAACTCGCTGTCGAAAGACCTGCTCAGCGCGCTGCAGGCCGAGCTCGATGCCATCGCCGCCAGCGACACGGTGCGCGTGGTGGTCATCGCCGGCGCCGGCAAGGCTTTTTGCTCCGGGCACGACCTCAAGGAAATGCGCGCCAACCACAGCAAGGAATACATGCAGGCGCTGTTCCGCCAGTGCGGCGAGCTGATGCTGAGCATCACCCGGATGCCGCAGCCGGTCATCGCCCGCATCCACGGCATCGCCACCGCCGCCGGCTGCCAGCTGGTGTCGATGTGCGATTTGGCGGTGGCGGCCGACGTATCCAAGTTCGCCGTGTCCGGCATCAATGTCGGCCTGTTCTGCTCGACGCCGGCAGTCGGCCTGGCCCGCAACCTGGGACGCAAGGCAGCACTCGAAATGCTGCTCACCGGCGAATTCATCGATGCGATGGAAGCCAAGGCCAAGGGCCTGGTCAATCGCGTCGTGCCGCTCGATGCGCTGGATGCCGAAATCGAGCGCCTGGCCGGCAGCATCCTGGCCAAGAGCGCCGTCGCCGTGAAGATGGGCAAGGGCATGTTCTACAAGCAGCTGGAAATGGG
>CAZDRS010000445.1:0-2202 GCA_964507585.1 uncultured Dechloromonas sp. | reverse complement strand
CGGGCACCAATGCCGTGCGCTACGGCACGATGAAGGACAACGTGCTGGCCACCACTACCGTGCTGGCCGACGGCCGGGTGATGAAGACCGGCGGCCGCGCCCGCAAATCCTCGGCCGGCTACGACCTGACCCGCTTGTTGGTCGGCTCGGAAGGCACGCTGGGCGTGATGACCGAACTGACGGTCAAGCTCTACCCGATCCCGGAGGCCATCTCGGCCGCCGTGTGCACCTTCCCGAGCATCGAAGCGGCGGTGCAGACGGTCATCCAGACCATCCAGCTCGGCGTGCCGGTAGCGCGCATCGAACTGCTCGACGCCCTGTCGCTGAAAGCCATCAACCTGTTCAGCAAGACCACGCTGGCCGAGGCGCCGACGCTGTTCTTCGAATTCCACGGCAGCCCGGCCGGCGTCGAGGAACAGGCGCAAACCGTGCAGGCCATCGCCGACGAACTGGGCGGCGCCAACTTTGAGTGGGCCACCCGGCCGGAAGACCGCACCCGCCTGTGGCAAGCCCGCCACGACGCCTATTTCGCCTGCCTGCAGCTGAAACCGGGCTGCCGCTGCTTCCCGACCGATGTCTGCGTGCCGATCTCGCGGCTGGCCGAATGCATCGCGGCCACCAACGAGGACATCGCTCAGGTCGGCATCCCCATCGCGCTGTTCGGGCATGTCGGCGACGGCAATTTCCACCTCGTCGTGCTGGTCGATACCGACAACGCCAAGGAGATGGAAGAAGCCGCCTGGATCAGCCGTCGCGTCGTCGAAAGGGCCATCGCCATGGAAGGCACCTGCACTGGCGAGCATGGCATCGGCCTCGGCAAGCGCAAGTACCTGCCGCTCGAGCACGGCGAGGTAGCAGTGGACGTCATGCGGACGATCAAGCAAGCGCTCGACCCGCACAACCTGCTCAACCCGGGCAAGATTCTTCCCCCGGGTTAACCCCGATTTGCCGGAACGTTCGCTTTCGGCCAGACTCAAATCTCCAAGGTCTGCGTCGCCACCACCCCCGGCGGCGCGGCGACGAAACCTCGCCCACAAGGCGAATAAAACGGAGACAACAATGAGCAACCTCGCTCTGCCAGCCGCGCTCGCCGCGACGCTGGACGACAAATACACCCGCACTTCCGGCCGCGTCTTCCTGACCGGCACCCAGGCGCTGATCCGCCTGCCCATGCTGCAGCGCGAGCGCGACCTCGCTGCCGGGCTGAATACCGCCGGCTTCATTTCCGGCTACCGCGGCAGCCCGCTCGGCAATCTCGATCTCGGCCTGTGGAAGGCCAAGGCCCATCTCGCCGAGCATCACATCACTTTCCAGCCGGGGATCAACGAAGACCTGGCAGCGACTGCCGTGTGGGGCAGCCAGCAGGTCGGTCTGTTCCCCGGCGCCAAATACGACGGCGTGTTCGGCCTGTGGTACGGCAAGGGGCCGGGCGTCGACCGTTGCGGCGACGTTTTCCGCCACGCCAATGCCGCCGGCACGGCCAAGCATGGCGGCGTACTGGTCATTGCCGGCGACGACCATGCCGCTAAGTCCTCGACCCTGCCGCACCAGACCGAGCATGTGTTCAAGGCGGTGATGATGCCGGTGCTCTACCCGGCCAATGTGCAGGAATACCTCGATTTCGGCCTGCACGGCTGGGCGATGAGCCGTTATTCCGGCTGCTGGGTGGCCTTCAAGGCGCTGGCCGATACGGTGGAAACCTCGGCCTCGGTCAACATCGACCCGAACGCCGTCAATATCGTTTACCCAACCGATTTTACGCTGCCGCCCGACGGCCTCAACATCCGCTGGCCCGACCCGCCGCTGGTGCAGGAAGCCCGCCTGCTCAACCACAAGCTGTACGCCGCGCTGGCCTATTGCCGGGCCAACGGGCTGAACAAGCTGATCATCGACTCCCCCGCCCCCCGACTCGGCATCCTGACTGCCGGCAAGAGCTACCTCGACGTGCGCCAGGCGCTCGACGAACTGGGCATCGACGACAAGCTGGCGGCCGAGATCGGCATCCGCCTGTACAAGGTCGGCATGGTCTGGCCGCTGGAGCCGGAAGGCGTGCGCCACTTCGCCGAAGGGCTGGAGGAAATCCTGGTCGTCGAGGAAAAACGGCAACTGCTCGAATACCAGTTGAAGGAGGAGCTGTACAACTGGAAAGATGACGTCCGCCCGCGCGTCATCGGCAAGTTCGACGAAATCGGTGAGTGGAGC
>CAZDRS010000444.1:0-2210 GCA_964507585.1 uncultured Dechloromonas sp. | reverse complement strand
GCGTCGTTCGTCAAAACACCCTGGACTGGGCCGCCGGCCTCGACTTCACCCTGCCCGCCGAAACTCGCTTCAACGCCCAGGTTTTCCAGCGCCAATTCATCAATCACGACCCCAACATCATTTCTGACAAGCACGAAAACGGCTATAGCCTGCTGTTGAACAACAAGTACTTCGCAAACTGGGAAGCGCAGGCTCTATTCATTTCCAGCCTGAACCGGTCGGATTGGCTGTTCAGACCCAAGCTGGCGTGGAATTTTTTACGCAATTGGCGCTGGATTTTTGGGGCAGATATATTCAATGGCCCATCCTCTGGATTATTTGGACGCTACAACCAGCAGGATCGGATTTATTCCGAACTACGTTACACATTCTGATCCAGAAAAAGAGAGGCGCAAGTGTCGAGTTTTCTTACAAACACACTTCACCCAGAATTCAAAAAGAAAGAAAATTCATTATTTATCGTTTTCATTCAATAGGTTAAAAAAATAAAAACACACTGGCATGCTGCATGCTTTTAGTCATGCGTGGTCAAGCGTAACCAGTTCCGTGCTGACCGAAATTAAGGAGAATGAAATGAAACTCAAGTCTGCTTGCATGGCTGTCGGATCAGCACTGGCATTGGTTAGTACTGCAGCGTCGGCCTATACCGTAGGTGGCATTAATTTTGGCTCAAACGCTGCCATGAGCCACTTCGAAAACACGACCGTTTATGAATCCGTCGTAAACCAACCGGGCGACATACTGACAGGCTACGGCCTTGTTACATCGGTTAACTCGATCGGTAACTATGGCATGGGTCAGTACAGTCTGTATTTTGAATTCCAATACACAGTCGACTCTATTACTTCCCAGGTGGTGCAGTTTAGTAGCGGCACGATGAACATCTATCGCTTGGCTCAAGACGCTCTCGATCTAACCAACTTGACGCCAAGCGCAGCAAAGACAGCAATCGAGGCGGGTACTAAGTGGGTACAGTTTACCGGCCACGACAATGTTGCATTAGCCACTCCACTCGGCGCATCCATTAGCTCAACTACCCAGCTTTTTGGAGAAGGCTCGGTGATTGGGGCTGCCTTGTCTTTTAGTGGACGTGGTTTGGCAGACGTAGTTGCTGGCTGGGGTATGGCAGATGTCGAGTACGCGTTGGATACGAGCAAACAGCCTGACGTAGCTGGTGGATTTGCTGACGTTGAATTGAGTTCAACGGGAACCTCTACAGGCACTGCACCAGGGGCGCAATGCATCCCTATCCGGTTGGATAGCGGTCAAGTAATACTACCGACGGGTGAATTCTGTATCTCTGGCTCTACGAACATCAAGGGCAATTTCATTCCGGAACCCTCTGGTTTGGCACTGGTTGGTCTGGGCCTACTGGGAGCAGGGATTATCCGTCGCCGCAAGCCGCAAGCGTAATTCATAACGATCTGATAACAAAAAACCCGCTCGTATGAGCGGGTTTTTTGTTGAACAATAGAATTTATATTCCATTGCAACAGAGGACAGGAAGCGTTGCCAATCGCCGATATCATCAAATTGGCTGTTTCTGCGCCGTCAGCCGACAATAGCCAATCTTGGCAATTTATTGTTGATGCAGGGGCTTTATTCTGCTCTTACCGGCATCGTGCCCTCGCACCGGATCCCTTTGGAGCAATGGGGCATGCCAGCCTTATTTCCAGTGGCGCACTACTAGAAAATATTGATGCAATAATTGCATCGCACGACAGCCAAGCAGAGTGGATCTTTGCCCCCCCCTCTTGGCAGATTGTTGTCAATCGCGTACATCAGCTTCCGAATATATCTTCGCAGGCTACCGAACGACTGCTATCGAGGCACACAAACCGACATCCGTTCAGCTCCCTTGCCTATAACGATTTGCTAGAGCTCCCATGCTCGCCGAATTGTCGGTCAATCACTGTCACCGCACATGACAAAACCAAAGCGTTAGGCCATGCGATTATGCAAGCCTCTACAGTACGATTCAATTGCAAGGAATTACACGAATGGCTGTTCTCTAGCATTCGCTGGTCACCAGAGGAAGTTGAAAGCGGAACAGGGCTCGACATCAATACCCTTCACCTACCTCCCGGTGGGCGCACATTCATGCGTTGGATTGCACCGTGGCCACGCATGGAGATACTCAATCGCTTCGGTGTTGGAAAGTTAATGGCAGTCGCTGATGCAGCCTTGGTTCGCGAATCTCCTGCTGTTAT
>CAZDRS010000443.1:0-2211 GCA_964507585.1 uncultured Dechloromonas sp. | reverse complement strand
GCGAATTCGAGAACACCCGTCTTGTCGGAGACGGAAATCAGCGCTTGTTTGATGGACATGGTAGTTGCGAGTAGGTAGTTGTTAGTCGGTAGCTGCTGGTGCCTGGTTTTAGCCGTTAGCTAATAACTAACGACTAGTAACCAGCAACTACAGCAATTGGTGTTCGGTGAGTTTCTTGCGCAGCGTGTTGCGGTTGATGCCTAGCATCTCGGCGGCCAGCGTCTGGTTGCTGCCGGCCTTGGCCAGCACGACTTCCAGCATCGGTTTTTCCACGCTCTTCAGGACCATGTCGTAGATGGCGGACGGGCTTTCGCCGTCCAGGTCGCGGAAATACTGCTCCAGTGCGTTCACGACGCACTTCCCCAAATCATGTTGGCTCATGCTGCCAACGCCTCCTCTTGAATTTTGTTTTCTTCGTATTGCAGATGCTCGTGTTCCTCCGCATAGCGCAGGAAGAACGCGTTGACCGCCTGGTGTTGTTGTTCCACCGTTGGCAGCGTGTTCATCTCCTTGCGGAACGCCGCCGAGCCGATCAGGCCCTTGGTGTACCAGGAGATGTGCTTTCTCGCGACCTTGACCCCCGTGTCCAGGCCGTAGAAATCGTAGAGGTCTTCGAGATGCGCCATCAGGATGGCGTGGATCTCGCCGACCGGGGCCGGCGCCATTTTCTCGCCGGTCTTCAAATAGTGTTCGATCTCGCGGAACAGCCAGGGGCGGCCCTGGGCGGCGCGGCCGATCATCACGCCGTCGGCGCCGGTCACGTCGAGGACGTGCTTGGCCTTCTCGGGCGTCGTGATGTCGCCGTTGGCAATGACCGGGATCTTCACCAGCGTCTTCACGTAGGCGATGGTGTCGTATTCGGCCTCGCCGGTGTACTGCTGGCAACGCGTGCGGCCGTGGATGGCAACGGCGCGGATGCCGGCGTTCTCGGCGATGCGCGCGATGTTCGGCGCGTTCTTGTTGGCCAGGTTCCAGCCGGTGCGGAACTTCAGCGTGACCGGCGTGTTCGGCACCGCGCCGACCACGGCGTCGAGAATCTCGCCGACCAGTTGTTCGTTCTGCATCAGCGCCGAGCCGGCCATCACGTTGCACACCTTCTTGGCCGGGCAGCCCATGTTGATGTCGATGATCTGGGCGCCGTTGTCGACGTTGTGCTTGGCCGCCTCGGCCATCATCTTGGGGTCGGCACCGGCGATCTGTACCGAGATCGGCTCGACTTCGCCGGTATGGTTGGCCCGACGCAGGGTCTTGGCGCTGCCGTAGAGCAGCGAGTTGGACGTGACCATCTCGGAAACGGCCAGCCCGGCGCCCATCTTCTTGCACAACTGGCGGAACGGACGATCCGTGACGCCCGCCATCGGTGCGACGAAGAGATTGTTTCGCAAGGTAAAACCGGCAAATTCCATGGGCGACGAATGGGCGCAACAACGGCGCTGGGCAGATCAGGGGAAGCCGCGCATTCTACCCGAAACGGTGCCTAAAAAATAGTCAAATCGTGAAGCTGAGTAAAAGCAGGATGGCGAACAGCAGTTGCAGGCCGGCGGTGGCAGCGAGGATTTGATTGAAGATCGGGCCGGGTGTTTCGTGCCGGAAACGGCGGATCAGTTTGAGCGCCAGCGGCAGCGACAGCAAAGGCAGGGCGGCTGCCCAACCGAGGCTGGCGAGCAGGGGGAGCAAGGCATAGGGGGCGAGCATTTCGGCTGCGTAAAGATGCCGCATGGCTGGGCGGCCGAGGCGAACGGCCAGCGTGTTCTTGCCATTGGCCTTGTCGCCGTCGTGGTCGCGGTAGTTGTTGACGGTGATTACCGCCGCCGCATGGATGCCGACCAGTGTGGCGGCGAGCAGGGCGGTTGGCGCAAGGCTCAGCGTTTGCAGGTAATAGCTGCCGCCAACCGCGACCAGCCCGAAGAAGATGAAAACGAAGACCTCGCCGAGCGGCCCGTAGGCGATGGGCTTGGGGCCGCCGGTATAGGCCCAGCCGGCAGCCAGGGAGGCGAGGCCGATAGCGACGATGGGCCAGCCGCCGTGCCAGACGAGATAGATGCCGCACAGGAAGGCCAGCGCGAAACAGAGCCAGGCTCCGGCCTTGACGGTGCCCGGCGTCAGCCAGCCCTCGGCGGTGGCGCGCTTGGGGCCGAGCCGGTCCGGCGTATCGGTGCCGCGCAGGAAATCGCCGACATCGTTGAACAGGTTGGTGCCGATCTGGATGAA
>CAZDRS010000442.1:0-2214 GCA_964507585.1 uncultured Dechloromonas sp. | reverse complement strand
TGTTCTACTCCCGCGGTTACATCATCGACCGTGAGTCGATGAACAAGGGCGAGTACTACGTTCTGGCGTTGTTCGCTACGCTGGGCATGATGGTTATGATCTCGGCCAACCATTTCCTGACCATCTATATCGGTCTGGAACTGTTGTCGCTGTCCTTGTACGCAATGGTCGCCATGAACCGCGACTCTGTCGTGTCGACCGAAGCTGCCATGAAATACTTCGTGCTGGGTGCGCTGGCTTCCGGCCTGTTGCTGTACGGCATGTCGATGATCTATGGTGCGACCGGCACGCTGGAAATCACCGGTATTGCCGAGCGCCTTTACGGTGGTGGCGTTAACAAGACCGTGATGGTCTTCGGCCTGGTCTTCCTGGTTGCCGGTCTGGCCTTCAAGCTGGGTGTCGTTCCGTTCCATATGTGGATTCCGGACGTTTATCACGGTGCGCCGACGTCCGTTACCCTGTTCATCGGTTCTGCTCCGAAGCTTGCTGCTTTCGCCATCGTCATGCGTTTGCTGGTCAATGGCCTGATTACGATGGCCCAGGATTGGCAGTCGATGTTGGTTATCCTGTCCGTCTTGTCGATGGCGATCGGTAACCTGGCAGCTATTGCCCAGACCAACCTGAAGCGCATGCTGGCTTACTCGGCGATCTCGCACATGGGCTTCATGCTGCTCGGTATCGTGACCGGCGTGGTCGGTGGCGATGCGCGCTATGCCTTGAATGCCTACAGCTCGTCGATGTTCTACGTCATCGCCTACGTGCTGATGTCGGCCGGTACTTTCGGCATGATTCTGCTGATGTCCCGCGCTGGTTTCGAGGCGGATGAACTGGAAGACCTCAAGGGTTTGAACAAGCGTAGCCCCTGGTTTGCTGGCATCATGCTGATGTTGATGTTCTCGATGGCCGGTGTTCCGTTCTTCATCGGGTTCTTCGCCAAGTTCTCCGTTCTGCAGGCGGTTGTTGCTGCCGGGTACATGTGGCTGGCTATCGTTGCCGTGCTGTTCTCGTTGATCGGTGCCTTCTACTACCTGCGCGTGGTCAAGCTGATGTACTTCGATACCCCGGCTGACGATACTCCGCTGACCGCCGGTCTCGACATGCGTATCCTGATCTCGGCCAACGGCCTGGCTGTTGCTTTCCTGGGTATCTTCCCGCAGGTGATCATGTCCTTGTGTGCTTACGCCTTGCTGCGTTCGCTCTGATCGTTAAGGCAGTTCGATTTACAACGCCCCGCTGGTCGGGGCGTTTTACTTTTTGGAGAAGGAAATGTCGCACGTGTCGCATGATATGCACCTGATCGAGTCGGAGGTATCGAGCGAAACCGTCTTCAAGGGGGCTTTGCTCAATGTGCGCAAGGATCGTGTGCTATTGCCGAATGGTCAGGAATCCGTGCGTGAATATATCGTTCATCCCGGGGCTGTCGTGATCCTGGCCTTTCTGGATAACGGCAACCTGCTTTTCGAGCGCCAGTACCGCTATCCCCTACGGCGGGTCTTTCTTGAATTACCGGCGGGCAAGATCGATTCGGGCGAGGCCATCATCGATACGGCACGCCGCGAGTTGAAGGAGGAAACCGGGTATGTTGCTGCCGAATGGGAGTATCTGGGTGTGATGCACCCTTGTATTGGCTATTCGGACGAGCGTATCGAGATCTTTGCAGCACGGGGGTTGCATTTGGCCGGTGAGAGGGAACTCGACCATAACGAGTTCCTCGATGTCGTGGAACTGTCGCCGGCAGAGGCGAAGCAGGCAGTATGGGATGGGCGGATTACCGACGCCAAGACGATTACGTCGTTGTTTTGGCTGGACAAGCCGTGACCGAATAGCTGGCTTGCAATGCTGCAAATGAAAACGCCCCGGACTGCCGGGGCGTTTTGTTTGGGGCCGATGCCTGTTTAACCGCAGGTTCCGACTGCACCGCAGGCCGTGCAGAAATCACAGCCATCCTTGCGGATCATCGTGTGATTGCCGCATTCGCCGCACAGCTTGCCCTGGGTCGGCAGCACCTTGTTGCTGGTGGTGTCTTCCGGGGCTTCCAGGATGCCCATCTGTTGCAGCGGGAAGCCGGCTTCGTCGAGGATGCCGAGCATGGCGTAGCGGTGGATGATCAGCTGGGCAATGTAGGCGACCGTGGACGGGTAGGTCTGCTGCTTGCGCGAGCCCGGCACGAAGGCCATGAAATCGCCGAGCGGCTCGGAGTAGTCGAGCAGCTTG
>CAZDRS010000441.1:0-2221 GCA_964507585.1 uncultured Dechloromonas sp. | reverse complement strand
ACACACGGCAACACGGAGAATCACCATGTCCATGTCGGATCGCGACGGTTTCATTTGGCAGGATGGCAAGCTCGTGCCCTGGCGCGAAGCGACCACCCACGTCCTCACCCACTCCCTGCACTACGGCATGGGTGTATTCGAGGGCGTCCGTGCCTACAAGACCGAACGCGGCACGGCGATTTTCCGTTTGAAGGAGCACACCGAGCGCCTGTTCCGTTCGGCCCACATCTTCCAGATGCAGATGCCCTATTCGGCCGAGGAGCTGAACGAAGCGCAGAAGGAAGTCATCCGCGCCAACAAGCTCGAATCCGGCTACCTGCGTCCGCTCGCCTTCTACGGCTCGGAAAAGATGGGCGTCTCGCCCAAGGGCGCCAAGGTGCACGTCATCATCGCCGCCTGGCCGTGGGGCGCCTACCTCGGCGAGGAAGGCATGCAGCGCGGTATCCGCATCAAGACCTCGTCCTACACCCGCCACCACGTGAACATCACCATGGTGCGCGCCAAGGCCTCCGGCAACTACATGAACTCCATCCTCGCCAACAACGAGGCGACTGGTGACGGCTACGACGAAGCCCTGTTGCTCGACCCGGAAGGCTACGTCTGCGAAGGCGCCGGCGAGAACATCTTCATCGTCAGGAACGGCAAGCTGTACACGCCGGACCTCACCGCCTGCCTGGAAGGCATCACCCGCGCCACCGTCATGCAACTGGCCGGCGAACTGGGCATCGAGGTCATCGAGAAGCGCATCACCCGCGACGAAGTCTATTGCGCCGACGAAGCCTTCTTCACCGGCACCGCCGCCGAAGTGACGCCGATCCGCGAACTCGACAACCGCCAGATCGGCCCCGGCCACCGCGGCCCGATCACCAAGGCGCTGCAGGAAAAGTACTTCGACGTGGTCTATGGCCGCTCGGCTGCACACGCCGACTGGCTGGCCGTCGTCTAAACCAGGGAGAAAACAATGTCCGAGAAAAAAGTCATTGAAGTCACCGCGCACGACCTGCCGCTGCACTGCCCGACGCCGAACGCGTCGCTGTGGAGCCAGCACCCGCGCGTCTTCCTCGACGTGCTGAAGACCGGCGAAGTCACCTGCCCGTATTGCAGTGCCAAATACGTCTTCAAGGGCGAAGCCCCCAAGGGACATCATTAGTCGTTAGTCGCTAGTCATTAGTTGCTAGCGACTAACAACTAGCCACTAGCAACTCGATGAAAGCCCTCATCGTCGCCCCCTCGTGGATCGGCGACACCATCATGGCGCAGCCGCTGTTCGCGCGGCTCTGCGCCCGCCATCCCGGTTTGCAACTCGATGCCCTGGCTCCTCGCTGGGTCGCCCCGGTGTTGCAGCGCATGGCAGAAATCCGCGATGTCATCGACAGCCCCTTCGGCCACGGCCAGCTGTCGATCAAGGCCCGCTGGCGTCTCGGCCGCGACCTGGCGGCCCGCGGCTACGATGCCGTCTACGTCCTGCCCAATTCGCTGAAATCGGCCTTGGTGCCATGGATGGCCGGCATCCCGCAACGCATCGGCTTTACCGGCGAATCGCGCTATGGCCTGATCAATGTCCGCCACGACCTCGACAAGCAAGCCTTGCCGCTGATGGTCGAGCGCTTCGTGCAACTGGCCGAGACGCCCGGCACGCCACCGGCCAAACCGATCGCCCACCCGCGCCTTCGTTCCAGCGAGAACGACCAGCAGCGTACCTTGAACGAGCTTGGCCTGAATAAACCGGAACGCATCGTCGCCTTCTGCCCCGGCGCCGAGTACGGCCCGGCCAAGCGCTGGCCGGCTGCCCATTTTGCCACCCTGGCCCGACAGCTGGCCGACCAGGGCTGCGCCATCTGGCTGTTCGGTTCGCCCAAGGATCACGCCGTCGCCGAGGAGATTGCACAGCTTGCGCCCGGCCTGTGCCGCAACCTGTGCGGAAGCACCTCGCTCGGCCAGGCGGTCGACCTGCTGGCACTGGCCGATCTCGTGGTCTGCAACGACTCCGGCCTGATGCACGTCGCCGCCGCCCTCGACCGGCCCATCGTCGCCCTGTACGGTTCGTCGTCGCCCGGCTTCACGCCGCCGCTTTCCGAACGGGCCGACATCGTCAGCCTGAACCTCGATTGCAGCCCCTGCTTCAAGCGGGAATGCCCGCTCGGCCATCTCGACTGCCTGAACAAGCTGGCACCGGAACTGGTGGCCACCCACTGCCAGAAATGGATTGCGCCATGAGCAA
>CAZDRS010000440.1:0-2227 GCA_964507585.1 uncultured Dechloromonas sp. | reverse complement strand
TATTTCATGGCGATACCAAATGGGCCATTGACTCGCTATAAAGATAGCGAATAAATGGCCCGTTCGGAAAAACTAAATTGCTACAGTTTGTAAGTGGCGATCAAAGCAGCTTTAACTTCTTGGCTGCCTCACGCAGTTCACCGCGGAAATCCGGGTGGGCGATGCCGATCAGCGCCTCGCACCGCTGCTTGGCGGTCTTGCCGCGCAACTGGGCGACGCCGTACTCGGTAACGACGTAGTTGATGTCGTTCTTGCTGGTTGACACATGCGTTCCCGGCGACAGGGTCGGCACGATGCGGGAGATGGTGTCGTCCTTGGCCGTAGACGGCAGCACGATGAAGGCCTTGCCGCCCTTCGAGCGGTTGGCGGCGCGCACGAAGTCGGACTGGCCGCCGGTGCCGGAATAGGGGATCGGGCCCAGGCTTTCCGAGCCGCACTGGCCGAGGAAGTCGATCTGCATCGTCGCGTTGATGGCGTGCAGGTTGTCGTTCTGGCCGGCCAGGTAGGGGTCGTTGGTGAAGTCGACCGGGTGCATTTCCAGCGCCGGGTTGCGGTGCATGAACTGGTACAGCTTCTTGGAACCGAGCGCGAAGGTGGCCAGCATCTTGCCGTGGTGGTAGTTCTTCTTGCGGTTGGTGACGACGCCGGCCTCGACCAACGTCATAATCCCGTCGCCGACCATTTCGGTGTGGATACCGAGGTCGTGCTTGTCGGTCAACTGCATGACCACCGCGTCGGGAATGCCGCCATAGCCGATCTGCAACGTGGCACCATTGGGAATCATCTCGGCCACGTAGCGGCCGATGGCTTCCTGCACCGGGCCGATCTTGGGCAGCCCGACCTCCAGGATGGGCTCTTCGCTTTCGCACAGCGCGGCGACCTGCGAAATGTGGATATGGCAATCACCGTTGGCGAACGGAACGTTCGGATTGACTTCGAGCACGACGACGCGCGCCCGTTCGATGGCGGCCATGGTGTAGTCGGCCGCCAGGGCCAGCGAGAAGAAGCCGTGCTCGTCCATCGGCGAGGCCATGCTGAACACCACGTCGGACGGCATCAGGCCGCGCTCGATCAGTTGCGGCATTTCGGAGAAGTAGGCGGGAATGAAGTCGACCCAGCCTTCCTTGGCGCCCGGACGGGTGGCACCGCTGTAGAAGTAGGCGGTGTGGCGGACGTGGTCGACGGTTTCCGGGTCGAGATAACCGTACTTGCGCACGGCCAGGATCTGCGACACGGTGACATTGCGGAAATCCCGGCGCGCCTCGGACAGCGCGGTCAGCAGGCTGGGCGGTTCGCCGACAGCGGTGGGCACGACGATGGTGTCACCGTTCTTGACGACACGAATGGCGTCGGCTGCAGACATGCGTTTTTGTTGGTATAGGGCCTGGACTGACATGCGCTTTTCTCCTCTGTTTGTTTTAGAAAACCTTGATATTCACATATTGGTCAGACCAAAAAGCTGACCAATATCAAATTCGAATGTTTATTGCACCGCAGCATTCGTTCCTTTGCGATTGCTGCCCGCCACCATGCGGATTTCGAACAAGCGGCACTCCAGCGGCCCGTTGAACAAGGGGGTCTTGCGGCTCGGTTTCAGGCCGACCAGCTTGGGCAGGCGCAGGTCGGCGGTGAAGAAGAAGCAGTTCCAGCCGGCCCAGTGCCGCTTCAGTGCGGTGCCGAGCTGCGGGTAGAAAGCCGCCAGTTCGTCCTGCTCGCCGATGCGCTCGCCGTAGGGCGGGTTGGCAAGCAGGATGCCGTGGTCGGTCAGCGGCTGGGTTTCCAGCACGTCGCCGCGGTCGACCGTGACGATGCCGCCGAAGCCGGCCTCCTGCAGATTGCGGCGCGTCGCCCGCACGGCGCGGTCGTCGCTATCGTAGCCGCGGATATCCAGGGGCTCTGCCGGCTTGACGCGCGCTTCGGCGGCGGCGCGGATATTGGCCCAGTTCAACGCCTCGAAGCTCTTCAGGCGCTCGAAGGAGAAAGTGCGATCCAGACCCGGCGCGCGATCCAGCGCCAGCTGTACGGCCTCGAGCAGGAAGGTGCCGCTGCCGCACATCGGGTCGATCAGCGGCGTACCGGGTTGCCAGCCAGTCAGCTTGAGGATGCCGGCGGCCAGGTTCTCCTTCAGCGGCGCATCGACACTGGCCTTGCGGAAGCCGCGCTGCCACAGCGGCTGGCCGGAGGTGTCGAGGTACAGCGTGCATTCGTTCTCGGTCAGGAAGACATG
>CAZDRS010000439.1:0-2234 GCA_964507585.1 uncultured Dechloromonas sp. | reverse complement strand
GTCTTGCCGACGCCGGTCGGGCCGGAGAACAGGAAGGAGCCGATCGGCTTGCCCGGATTGCCGAGGCCGGAGCGTGCCATCTTGATCGCCTTGGCCAAGGCGTCGATCGCCTTGTCCTGACCGAAAACGGTGGCCTTCAGGTCGCGGTCGAGGTTCTTCAGCGCGCCGCGATCATCCATCGTCACATGCTGCGACGGGATGCGGGCGATCTTGGCGACGATTTCCTCGATATCGGTCTTGTTGATGACCTTCTTCTGCTTCGACTTGGGCAGGATGCGTTGGGCAGCGCCGGCTTCGTCGATTACATCGATGGCCTTGTCCGGCAGGTGACGGTCGGTAATGTAGCGAGCCGACAGTTCGACAGCGGAGGAAATAGCCGTCGCCGAGTACTTGATGCCGTGGTGCGCTTCGAAGCGTGCCTTGAGGCCCTTGAGAATCTCTACGGTTTCGGCCACCGACGGCTCATTGACGTCGATTTTCTGGAAGCGCCGGGACAGCGCGCTGTCTTTCTCGAAAATGCCGCGGAATTCGGTATAGGTCGTTGCCCCGATGCACTTCAGTTGCCCGGACGATAGTGCCGGTTTCAACAGGTTGGAGGCATCCAGCGTGCCGCCGGAAGCCGAGCCGGCACCGATCAGCGTATGAATCTCATCGATGAACAGGATGGCATTCGGGTTGTCCTGCAGCGCCTTGAGTACCGCCTTCAGGCGCTGCTCGAAATCTCCGCGGTACTTGGTGCCGGCGAGCAGGGAGCCCATGTCCAGCGCGTAGACGTTGGCCTTGCTCAGGATTTCAGGTACTTCGCCTTCGACCACCTTGCGGGCCAGTCCTTCGGCGATGGCGGTCTTGCCGACACCAGCCT
Source organism: uncultured Dechloromonas sp. (assembly GCA_964507585.1). Classification (GTDB taxonomy): domain Bacteria; phylum Pseudomonadota; class Gammaproteobacteria; order Burkholderiales; family Rhodocyclaceae; genus Azonexus. Next base: position 1,372 of record CAZDRS010000439.1, on the reverse strand, counting down.
CGCCGACCAGCAAGGGGTTGTTCTTGCGCCGGCGGCACAGGGTCTGGATGACGCGCTCCAATTCCTTGTCGCGGCCGATCAGCGGGTCGATCTTGCCCTGGATGGCCAGTGCATTGAGGTTGATGGTGTATTGTTCCAGCGGCCCGGCTTCGGCCTTCTCGCCTTCCGTTTCGACCTCGCCTTCCGGCGTTGCCTTCGGCTGCGGCACCTTGCTGATGCCGTGGGAAATGAAATTCACCACGTCGAGGCGCGTTACTCCCTGCTTCTGCAGGAAATAGACGGCATGCGAATCCTTCTCGCCATAGATGGCGACCAGCACGTTGGCGCCGTTCACTTCCTTTTTTCCCGAGGACTGCACGTGCAGGATGGCGCGCTGGATCACGCGCTGGAAACCGAGCGTCGGTTGGGTATCGATGTCGTCCTCACCGGAAACGGTCGGTGTGTGCTCATCGATGAAATTGGTCAGATCCTTGCGCAGCGTGTCCGTCTTGGCGCCGCAGGAACGCAGCGCTTCGGCGGCCGACGGATTGTCGATCAGCGCGAGCAGGAGGTGTTCGACGGTGATGAATTCGTGGCGTTTTTGACGCGCCTCGACGAAGGCCATGTGCAGGCTGACTTCGAGTTCCTGGGCAATCATCAGTTTTCCTCCATGATGCAGGCGAGCGGGTGTTGGTGCTGACGGGCGAAGGCCAATACTTGTTCTACTTTGGTCGCCGCGATGTCGCGCGGGAAGATGCCGCACACGCCTCGACCTTCGTTGTGAACTTTGAGCATGATTCGCGTCGCTTGTTCAGTGTCCAGTGAAAAAAAACGCCGCAGAACGGTGATGACGAAATCCATCGGTGTGTAATCGTCGTTCAGCAACACCACCTTAAACATTTTTGGCGGCCCCAGCCTGCTGCGCTGGGCCTCAAGTTGTCCGCCTTCCTGAAACTTCGTAGCCATGCGTTCGATTCTATACAGTCCGACTCAATGTGCAATACATCATGTAAGGTTGAATTGGCTGATTTCCAGTCTGGGACAAGCAATTCCCCTGCCTGCAATATGCTGCGCTGCGTCATGGAAACTTGTTGACGACATATTTCAACTCGCGTAGAAAGCCATTGTGTTTGGCTTCAAGCGCTATCGGGATCGCCGTGAGCACCGGGTCGTTGAGCACAAACAGGGAGTCGGGGAGACCCGGAAATTTGTTCGATTTTTGTAAGAAAGTAGCAGAACATGGCACTCGGTACCGTTAAGTGGTTCAATGATTCCAAAGGCTTCGGCTTCATTACGCCGGACGATGGCAGCGAAGATCTCTTCGCTCACTTCTCCGCGATCAACATGAATGGCTTCAAGACCCTGAAGGAAGGCCAGAAGGTTTCCTTCGACG